>JBDLWN010000063.1:0-8230 GCA_039804225.1 Chloroflexota bacterium | reverse complement strand
TCGTCGCGTTTGCGGAACGCCGCTCAATCGCCTTCGCCGATTGGGTCTTTGTCACTGCGCCGCGCTTGCGCGATCGCCTGGTCAAGATCACCCCGCGACGCGCCGATGCGGTGGAGGTGCTCCTCAACGTCCCTGAGACGCAACGATTCGCGGCCGCAACCGCCAGCGATCGATCCTGGATGGCCGACGGCACCTTGCGGCTGGTGTACACGGGCGCCCTCACCCCCATCTACGAAGTAGACGTCATCATTCGCGCTGTTGCCCTCCTGCGCGCTGCACCAGCGCCGCTCCCAGTGCACCTGATCGTGGCGGGTCGCGGTGATCAAGAGCCCGCACTTCGAGCACTCGCCCTAGAACTTGGCGTTTCGGATGCGGTGGAGTTCCTTGGCCGTGTGCCATTTGAGGCGGTGCCGGCGCTCATTCGTGGTGCCGATATCGCACTGGCGCCAACGCGGCTCGACGAGTTCACCGATCTCTCAATCTCGAACAAAGTGTTTGAAGGGATGGCGAGCGGCCGGCTGGTGTTGGGGACGCGCCTCAAGACCCTCGACGATCTTGTTCCTGAATCGTCGGTCGCACGCTACTCCTCAGGGAGCGCGGAGGAGGCGGCTGCGATGATTCGTCGACTCGCCGCTGATCCAGCGGAGCGCGCACATCGCATTGCGTCTGGCATCGCAGCGATTCAGGGTGGTCTCAGCTGGGAGGCGGCTGGCGCCGCCTACGTGCGCCGACTTACCGCCCTGCTGCCGCCGCCCGCCGACCCTCGGTAACCCAGGAGCTCTTCGGAACCGGCTGCTTCGGCGGCCGTTCACCGAATCGCCGCTTCCACTCACGTCGCCCAGAGAGGTAGCGCGTCACCTCAAGATCTGCCGCTGTGATTGCCGCACCGCGCAGCCAGATGCGATGCAGCTCAAAGCACTTCCGCGCCCACGCGTCACCATGCGAATCGCCACTGATGAGATGCGCAAGTTCGTGCAGCGCAGTTCCCCTGTCGTAGGAGCAGAGGAACATCTCACCTGTTTCAGTGATCACCCACCCGAACGGATGCGACGGTTCACGACGTGTGCCCGTATGGTCGTGAATGCGCACCCACTCAAGCCTGCGCTTGGCGCGTGCAGTGGCCCGCGCCAGCAGTTCAAGGGTTGGACGCCAGTGCGGCCAGGCGGCAACCGTGAAGCCACGCATCGGGCGAACCTCAAAGGGGAGATCGAGCGCCCATTTCGGCGCCTCGGTCCAACGCCCGGCGATCTTGACGCGAAACATACGGCTCATACCGTCACCGTACTCCAGCCCACATACGCGCGGCGTATCGCGGCGAGTTAGCGGAGAGCGCTCGCGCCAACAGAGCGCACACGCTTCAAGAAGGCGCGGGTGCGTGGATCTCGTGGCGTCTTTAAGATCTTCTCGGGTGAGCCCTGCTCAATGATCTCTCCCCCCTCGAGATAGCAGATTCGGTCGGCAACATCGGCGGCGAAGGCCATCTCGTGGGTGGCAATCAACATCGTTGCGCCGCTCTTTGCCAAGGCGCGCAACGCTTCGAGCACATCGGCGACCAAGACTGGATCGAGCGCGCTAGTGATCTCGTCAAGCAGCAGCACCTTCGGTTCCGTTGCCAACGCCCGCGCAATCGCTACGCGCTGCTGCTGCCCACCAGAGAGGCTGTCGGGGTAGGCGTTCGCCTTTGCTGCGAGGCCGAGCTGCTTCAGCAGCGCGCGGGCACGCTTCTCTGCTGCAGCGGCGGTCAGGCCAAGCGCCACACGCGGCGCGAGGGCGACGTTCTGGAGGGCGGTGAGGTGCGGGAAGAGGCTGAAACCTTGGAAGACGATGCCGAGTTGACGGCGCGTCGTATCGGCATCCCGATCGTCGGCGTGCACGGCGCGACCGCTGAGGGTGATGCTGCCGGCGTCGATCGGCTCAAGAAGGTCGGCGCAGCGGAGCAGGGTCGACTTTCCTGAACCCGAGGCGCCGATGAGGCAGACCACTTCGTGCTCAGCGAGCGAGAGGTCAATCTTGTTAAGCACTAGCGCGCGCCCGTAGCGCTTTGAGACGCCCCGCAGCTCCAGCACCGGTGCCGCCACCGCTCGCTTCGCTACGGCGCGGGCCATCAGCGTGTGCCTCCCTGTTGTGCCGCGCGATCCTTGGCGGCGAGGCGATCAACGAGGCGTGTCATTGGAATCGTGATCACCAGAAAGATCACCGCGGTCACCATGAGTGGCGTGAAGTTGAAGTTCGCCGACTTCAGGATCTGGGCCTGCTTGAAGGCTTCGACGACACCGAGAATCGAGACGAGCGCCGTATCCTTCTGGAGCCCAATGAAGTCATTCAATAACGGTGGCACCACGCGCCGGAACGCCTGTGGCAGCACCACAAATTGCAGCGCCTGGAAGCGTGTCAAGCCGAGCGCCCGTGCCGCGCGCTCTTGCGACGGGTGAATTGATTCAATGCCCGCGCGATAGACTTCGCTCACATAGGCGCTGTAGATCAGTACAAGCGTCACGAGCGCCCAGAAGAAGGGCTCGCTCGGCACGCCAGGGAGACGCAACGCCGGCACGCCGAAGCCAAGCACGTAGATGAGCAAGATGCTCGGCACGCCACGGAAGAAGTCGGTGTAGATGGTGGCAAAGATGCGCAGTGGCGCGAGCGCTGGGTTGGTGATTGATCGGGCGAGCGCGATCAGGAGGCCGATCGGCAAGATGAGGATCTCTGCCAGCACGAAGAGTTGGATGTTGATTGCGAATGCGCCGATCACGTCGGGCAGTGAGGTAGAGAAGTAGGTTCCGTCAAAGAAGGCTTTCTGAACGAGTGGCCAGCTCGGCGATGAGCCGATGGAGATCGCGAGCAGCGTCGCGACGGTTAGTGTGCTGACGACGGCGACGAGGGTTCCCTTACGGGCTGACCTCGCCGCCGTCATCGTGCGATTCGCTTACTTCAGGACTGGCGCGCTCGCCTTGTCCGCGATCCACTCCGTGAGTAGAGCCGCAAGCGTCCCGTCAGCCTTCAGGGCATCGACAGCAGCCGAGACGCATGCTGTAAGAGCAGAGCCCTTCTCAAGTACAAAGCCGAACTGCTCTTGGACGCCACCATCTGAAGGGAGTTGCCCAACGATGATGCCACCCGTGAGCTGTGCGTCACGCATATAGAACGCCGTTGGAACATCGGTCACGATGCCGTCAATCAGGCCGCCGTTGAGCGCTGCAAGTGCCTCATCATTAGTGTTGAACACGGCGACTTCCGTGTCTGGCTTGATGATCTCGCTGATCGCATCAAGGCTCGTCGTGCCGATCATCGCGCCAAGCTTCGCCGTCTTTAGTTCAGCGATGCTCGTGGCACCAGCAATGGGCGAACCCTCGATCGTTACTACACCCTGGGCAGCGTCGTAGTAGCCGCTGCTGAAATCTACGGCCTCGGCGCGCTCTGGCTTAATCGAGACCTGAGCCAAGTAAAGGTCAAAGCTCTTTGCCCCAGGGGCGTACGAGTTATCAAAGGTGGTGTGAATCCACACAACCTCGTCAGCAGTGAATCCGAGCTTGGCGGCAACGGCGTACGCCACTGCACCCTCATAGCCCTGACCTTTTGCTGGATCATTGTTGTAATCACCGGTCCACACCGTGGCGCCCTCATTGCCACCCTGGAACCACGGGCTGTACGCCGGGTTGTCGGTGGAGAGGGTGAGCTTCCCTGCGGTCTTCAGTGCCAACGTGTCTTTTGCGCATGAAGCGTCAACAGATGCTGATGGTGAAGCTGCGGAGCCGCCACAGGCGGCAAAGAACATCGCCATCGCCATGACCACGACCGCCATACGTGTGGTCTGGCCGATTGCGATGCGTGAGCGCGTTGTGCTCATATCCATACCTCCTGTACAGCCGCTATTGGCGACGATCTGACACAGCGTCAGTGCGACGGCGGGGCGGTGATCGGCGCGCGGCGCGCCGTCGACGTTGTGTCCCCACGAGCGGAAGGATAGCAGGGGGTGCTCGCTAGGAACTGGGCTATGCGCGAGTAATGACCACCAGAGTTCGGCGAACCGCACCATAACGATCGGCGGCACTGCCACGGTTGATCGCCAAGGCGAGTCGCCCAGTGGAATCGATGTAGCAGAGTGGCTCATGTTCGGGCACATCCCCGAAGCGGTTAGCCCAGACGGTCGTCACCGTTTGGTCGCCAACCTTGATCTTGAGTGGCTCCCCGGTCGTCAGGGGACCAATAGACGATTCAATTGCCTGGCGGTCTCCTGTCAGTACCAAGGTTCCGAAGCCATCCACGATGCGAACTGAGGTGTGCAGCACCCCGTCGCCGATCTCGATCGGCAGCTTGGTCGCAGGAACCAGATCATCTGGGGCAATCGGGGTGCCGAGGTCGCCGAAGGGGACTCCCGCAGCTAGGTGCGCAGCGACGGGCGCGAACAGGTCTCGACCGTGGAAGGTATGGGAACGGCGCGGCCCCCACCAGCGCTCGTCATCAAGGACCACCGCAGCCACGGCGCCACCAAGTGCGGTAGCTGCTGGCAACAGAAGTCCGTTATCAGGGCCGATCAGGGCATCACCGCGTCCACAGCGAATGGCGATCGGCCGGCGCTGGGTCCCCACACCTGGGTCAACCACCGCCACGTGCGCGCCAACCGGCAGATGGATGAGCGACTCGACGAGCGCCTCAGCCCCCGCCTCAACGTCATACGGCGGAATTGCATGCGTGAGATCAAGAGTTCGTGCATCTGGGGCAATGCCGAGCACGACGCCAGAGAGAACTCCGGCGGAGGGGTCACGCAGGCCGAAGTCGGTCATGAACGTGACCAGTCGCGGCTGTGCGTGGAGCGGGCCCATCGGATCAAAACTCATACGGTTCAGCCTAGCGGAGCAGTTTCAATGTTGTGCTGGGATCAACCCCAGCGGGCAAGCTCCGCCTCAATGTCGAGCGGCTGCACCACCGCGTGCTCAGCGTACTCACCCCATGACGCGGCCGGCACCTGCCACATGATCTCGAACTCGTTGCCGTCTGGGTCTGCGCCGTAGAGGCTCTTGCTCACCCCGTGATCACTCGCGCCGGAGAGTGCGCCAAGTTCGCCAAGTGCTTGCGCCGCAGCTGCGAGGTCGCGCATTGTCGGCACCTCCCATGCCAGGTGATAGAGCCCCGTCCCACCTCGTGGTGGCCGCGGCGCCTCTGGACCAACTTCAAAGAGGCCAAGGTCATGGTGATTCGTTGTGGTGGCCGAGCGCATAAAGATGGCCCTCCCGCCGAACTCTTCACTCACCTCGACAAAGCCGAACGCTCGCGTGTAAAACGCGGCGGCGGCCTTAGCGCTGCGAACGAAGAGAACGGCGTGGTTGAGGCGCGAGATGCTAAATGAGCTCACGCGCTGAACTCCTTTGCGACGGTGCGCTGTACCGCGAGGTACGTCGTGACGTGCATCACGGCATAGATCAGGGCGATCCCCTCCTTGAACGAAATCAGCAGCTCGTTCGTCGGATCAATCGGCGACACAGGAATCACTCCGAGAGCCAAGCCGAGCGGTGAGCCGAACGACATCAGCAAGACGACGAGTGCAGCGCGATCCCAGATATAGCGGCGCCAGGTCGCTACAAACCGTTGCGCTACCACTCCAGCTGCCACGACTCCAGCGGCCGATGCTACGGCTACACCGATGACCGTTGGGATCGTGTCAGCGGCCGGAGGCACAATGGCAACGATTGCAGCGATGAACCAGAGCGTCAGATTAATGGCGACGGCGAGGACCGCGCCACGCGTGATAGCCGATCGCATTAGAAGCCGAGCTCCTCTTGCACGATGATGACATCGATGCGACCTGGCATTTCGCCATGCAGCGTGAGCGTCTTGTTGATGGCGCTATGCACGCCGTAGGCAGCCTGTGCGCGAACGTCTTCAAGCGGCAACGTATAGGTGGCGATGCGCTCGGTCGCCTCGGCAAGATCCTTCACGATCTTCTGAGCACCAACAACGAAGACCACGTGGCCCGCACCGTAGGCATACGCCGGAAGCTGTGAGCCGGTGGCGGAGGCCAACATCAGCTCACCCGTTTCTGTAACGGCGTGCACGCTGCCAACGGCAAATGCTGGAGCCGAACCGATGGCCCGCATCTCGGCGCTCTGGGTATTGCGATCAAGCGCATACATCTTGTCGCGCAGGCTCTTGTACGGAGCGGCGTTCAGCGCCTCGGTGAGGCCAACGGTGTCAAGCGTTGCCGAGGTGAAGGTAAAGACCTCCGAGCCGGCCGGAATCAGCGCGAGCACTGCATCTTTGGCGGCGGCGCCACTGGAGACCACCTTGGCCGCGAAGCCGTGCTTGTTGAGCGCCGCGACGGCTCGATCGATCTGGGCGCTATCCGCCACCTGCTTAAATCGTGCTGCTGACATCCTGGCCTCCTTAAACTCACCTCCCGAGCGAACGCTCGGGTAGTTGCAGATGCAACCATACCCCTTGACCAGAATGATTGCAAGTGCAACTATTGCAAGCAATGGCAACAACGAGCAAACCTGTAAGCGCCGAGATTGAAGCACTCTCTGCAGTGCTCGGCACCGACGCGTCGAAGCTCCTTGACCCCACCGTCGCAAAGGCGTGGATCGCCTTCCTCACCGCCTATGGCCGCGTGACACGCGCACTCTCTTCAGAGCTGATGGATACCTCAGGCATGAGCCTCGCCGACTTTGATGTGATGGCGCAACTCGTTCGGTCCGAGGATTACCGGCTCCGCATGAGCGAACTTGCTGATGCCGCACTCATCTCTAAGAGTGGACTTACGCGTCGGATTGATCGCCTTGCCATTAACGGATGGGTGACTCGTCGTCGCTGCACCGAAGATGGCCGCGTGCACTGGGCAACCCTGACACCACTCGGCCTTCGCGCCTTCAAGGGTGCTGCGCCGGCGCACCTCGCCGCAGTTGCGGAGCGATTTGGCAGCGCACTAACGGCAAGTGAGATGGAGCGGTTAACGCGTGATCTGCTGAAGATCGCCGCAAAGAATGCGGAGCCGACGAACTCCTAACGCCCTGTAGGTTAGTTCCCCGTAAAAGCTGGAAGCGCAAGTCTCTGCGCGCCGTCAACAAAGATCCCCACAGCGAACGCCGCAAACATCAGGGCGGAGATTAGTGAGACTGCACGGATAGTGCGCGGCCCAGTGAATCGACGCGTTGCGCCAACCACGCCGGAGAGCACAACCGAATGCAACACTGCTGCCGTCGCGAAGCCAGAGATAAATGGGATGAAGCCGGCGATACTTGTGGCCTGCGAGGCTACGACGCTACCGCCTACCGTGGCGGTCCAGAGGATCAGCGTCGGGGAGCTGAGGGCGACGCCGAGGCCGAGGCCAACGGCACGCAGACCGTTGGCTCGACGGAGTGGTGATGAGTCATCAATCGAACCACCACGCACCGCATCACGGAGTGCAGCTGCAGCGAACCAGCAGAGGATCGCGCTTCCTCCGAGCCAGAGCACCCATGCCGCTGGAGGCCACTGGAGCAGTGCAGCGACGCCGAGCGCACCGGCACAGGCCCAGATCACATCGCCAATGCAGGAGCCAAGTCCTATAAGGAGGGCGGGCCATGCACCGCGATCAATCGCGGTACGCACGATCATGACGTTGACGACACCGAGCTCAATGTTGATCGAGAAGGCGAGGGCGGCGCCGAGGAGAAAGATCTCCACCCCTAATCGTGTCCCGATTCAACAACGCTCGTTGGCGTGTTGTGTGGGTTGCTATGGGCGGCTGGGATCACGCCGAGCTTCCCGGCCTGATAATCCTCAAACGCCTGCACCACCTCGTCGCGCGTATTCATGACGAACGGCCCAAGCCAGGCAACTGGCTCCTTGATGGGGAGACCGCCAAGGATCAGCACGTCGAGTGCTGGGGTGCGCTGGTCCTGATGCTCCGATGCCTTGACGACGATGCGATCACCCGCGCCGTAGACCGCGAGCTGTCCCGCCTGAATGCCGACGCGTTCGGCGCCAACTGTGCCGCGCCCAGAGAGTGCGTAGACGAGCGCATTGAAGTCGGGACGCCATGGCAGGTCGAGTTCGGCGCCCGGTTGCAGGGTGGCGTGCACTAGCGCAATCGGTGTTTGCGTGGAGCCTGGTCCGCTGTGGCCACCAACATCACCCGCAATCAGGCGCAGGAGCGTGCCGCCATCGGGCGAGGCGAGTAGCTTGACCTCGTTTGAGCGGATGTCTTGGTAGGCGGGCGGCGACCACTTCTTGGCGCGCGGCAGATTTACCCAGAGCT
>JBDLWN010000062.1:0-33114 GCA_039804225.1 Chloroflexota bacterium | reverse complement strand
CGCCGGCAACGAGGCTGACCGGGTGGAGTCGAAGATTCTTGCCGATAGCCGGATGCGTTAGTCCGCTGCGCTGCAGCAGAATCGGCGTACGGAGTGCGCCACCTGAGACGACGACCGTCTTGGCAACAATCTCTAGTGCTCTAGGTGTTCCTGCGCGCGTGCCGAAGGTGGTGATGGCACCGGTTACTGCGCCGTTCTCAAACACCAGTCGCTCTGCCTTGCAGTCGGGCAGAATGCGCGCGCCGTTGGCGACAGCCTGCGCCAAGTGGAGCCGAAGTGAGGACTGCTTTGACCCGACCTTGCAGCCGAATGGGCAGGTTCCACAGTCGCTGCATTCGGCGCGGTTCATCTGAATACGCTCACTACTCCAGCCGAGCTTCTCTGCGCCGCGAATGATCGCCTCGTCTTTCAGCGGCACGTCTTGGGAGTCCTTTGCGCCGATCTCCGTCAGTACAGCGGTGAGGTCGCCGGCGAACTCGCGACCGCTGGCGCCAGTGACGCCATGCTCACCTTCCCACTCCTCGCGCACCGGCTCAGGAATAGGAATCGCTGTCATCCAGTTCACCGTGGTTCCGCCACCAACGGTGCCGCCCGCAAGGATTGCGATATGGGCATCGGCGGTGGCCGTGAAGCCTGAGTCGAGATAGAGGCGCTCGTAGGCGTCTCGCTCCTTGGTTGGGAAGGTCTCCTCGGTATAGAGGCCACCCGCCTCAATCACGAGCACCTCGCGACCAGCGGCGGAGAGATCGCGCGCAATACTTCCACCACCAGCTCCTGAACCGATCACCAAAACGTCAACGGCAATGCGCTCTGCGGAACCTGGATCAAAGGCGGTGATCTTTGTGACGTTGGCAGTCGTTGGGTTTGGTGTTGGGTTGTAGCCGATGGCGTTTAGGCGGGTGCGCACGAGATCATCCGCCGGCTCGTCGGCATCGGAGTAGGCAATGAACGAGAGGAGTTTGCGGAAGACGGCTGCGCCGCTGCGGAGCATCGGCACGGGGTGTTGCACCCAGCGTCGCAAAAACTCGTCTCGCTGCGACGCCTTCAAGGTGCCGAACCGCGCGAGGCGCCCGCCAATCAGCAGGCCGCCAATTCGAGTATCGAGAAGGTTGAGCACCAGCCGCAGTTGGCCGTGGAGGGCAGGATCAACCACCTTGGCGATCGCTGTCTCCGCGGCGGCGGCGCGAGCCGCGCCTCCTCCAGCGACGAACCCCTCTGCCAGCGCGGCAAGGGTGCTGCGTTGAGATTCGCTAAAGATGCCCGCAGGGGTCAAAGCAGACGGGGTGCGTGCTGATCGTTTAGCGGTAGCCATGCCGCTTATCTTGCCTCTTTATGCGTGCGTCGGCTGACGGTGGCGCGCCGCTGGGGTACGATCGGCACCGTTGGCGCGTGGCCAAGCGGTAAGGCACCTGCCTCTGGAGCAGGGGATCCTAGGTTCGAATCCTAGCGCGCCAGCCAACTCTCTCGGTGCGAAACGTACCCATTAGCGCAGCGTGTCGAGCCAGCCGCCCACAGCGTCAATGAACGCCGGAACATCCTCTTCGAATGGCACATGTCCGATTCCTGGAAGCACGACCCACGCTGCCTCTGGCAGGTCGCCTCGGAGCACCTCGCCGCTCGTTAGTGGCACCCAACTGTCGTCTCGCCCCCAAAGAATCAACGTTGGCGGTGACCCAGCGGCGGCGGTGAGGTCTTCAATGGGTGCCGGGAGTGCATTTCTAGCGCCGTCGCGAACGATGCCGAGAAGCGCCAGATCCCAATCGCGCAACTGTGATGATGCGGCGTAGCCCGCTACCAGGTTCGGAGTGACGGCGCTCTTCACGGCGAAGGCCGAGGAGAGCAGGTCACCGAACGTTGCGGGGCTGAAGGCGTTGCGGATCACAATTCGTGCGATGCGTCGGATCGGCGGTACGTCGAGTAGTGCAGCAGTGGTCGATGGGGAGCTGCTGACGCCACTCTTTGGCTGTGCGACAGCGGCATCGATGTAGGCGAGGCCAGCAACGCGCTCTGGTGCGAGGGCGAGCATCCAACTGATCACGTTGCCGCCCATGCTGTGGCCGAGGAGTACGGCGCGATCAACGTTTATTTGGTCAAGAACCGCGAGGGCGAAGGTGGCATGCGATTTATGACTGTAGTCGCGCCCCCACGACTTCTCGGAGAGACCGAACCCCGGCAGGTCGATCGCGATCACATGCCACCCGCGCGCGGCGAGGGGCGCCATCACAGTGCGATAGCCGTAGGTGCTCCCACCGAAACCGTGAATCAGCAGCAGCGCGGGGTCGCGCGGATCGCCCGCCTCGGCGATAACGCTTTGCACCCCATCCGCGGTGATGATGCGCGCACCTGGGGCGGCGGCTGTTGCCAGCAGCGTCGCGGGGTCGGCGTCGGCACCCTTCGGAATGTCAATCAGGTAGGGGAGCGTGATGAGGCCCGCCAGCAGAACGGTGAGTGCGATCCCGAACGTGCGTAGCCGCTTCATGCCGCTGAGGATAGCGCGCTGGTATTGATGCGTTAATCCGCCTCGTTAGAATGGCGCCATGAGCAGCACGCGCGTCCTCTTCCTCTGCACACACAACAGCGCTCGCTCGCAGATCGCCGAGGCGCTCCTGCGCTCGCGTGGACGCGGCGCCTTTGAGGTGGAGAGTGCCGGTACCGAGGCGACGCTCGTTCGCCCCCATGCTCTCACCGTGCTCAGCGAGATCGGTATTGATGCGTCGGCCCAGACCAGCAAAACGCTGCACCAGTTCCTCGACGAGCCATTCGACTACGTGATCACCGTCTGTGACGCAGCGAACGATGCCTGCCCCATCTTCCCAAATGGCGGACAGCGCGAGCACTGGTCGCTGCCAGACCCCACAAAGGTTGGGGGGAGCGAAGAGCGTCAGTTAGATGCATACCGCGAGGTGCGCGACGATCTGGAGATCCGCATCATGGAGTTCATCCGACAGGTTCAGGCGAGCGCGAAGAGCTAGCGGCCTCGCTGTAGGCGAATCATCTGCGCCTTGGCGATCAAGTCGCGTGGGAAGTCGAGCAGGATAGGTTCGTAGCCGAGTGGAATCTCCATGTGGAGCCCAGCCTTCGTAAGCTTGCGCACCAGGCTCAACTTATCCATCTCGTCGGGGGCAACAAAACTGACCGCCTCGCCGAGTGCGCCTGCACGACCGGTGCGGCCGATGCGATGCACGTAATCCTCAGGGTCGAAGGGGAGCTCAAAGTTGATGACCGCAGGGAGTGCCTCGATGTCAAGGCCACGCGCAGCGACATCAGTGGCGACCATCACGCGTGCCTCGCCGGCCTTGAATGCGGCAAGAGCACGGTTGCGCTGCTTCTGATCTTTGTCTCCGTGAATCTCTACCACGGTGTGTCCGTCGCGATGCAAGAAGTCGCCGAGGCGATTCGCCTCAACCTTGCGGTTCACGAAGACGAGCGCCTGCTCCCAGGGCTTGGTGCGTAGGAGATCGCTGAGCAGCTGTCGTCGGCGGCGATCGTCGACCGCCATGATCACCTGCCGAACATTCTCGTTTGTCTGATTTCGTCGCGCCACCTCAACGGTGATTGGGTCACGCAGAAAGTCCTGGGCCAAGGCGCGAATGGGCTCAGAGAAGGTCGCCGAGAAGAGGAGACTCTGGCGCTGCTTCGGAATCATGGCGAGGATGCGCTTGAGGTCGGGCATGAAGCCCATGTCGAGCATGCGGTCGGCCTCATCGAGGACCAAGATCGACACTTGTGAAAGATTGACCGTCTTGGAGTTCGCGTGATCAAGAAGCCGCCCTGGCGTTGCGATCAGAATCTCTAGTCCGGCAAGAAGCATCTTCTGCTGTGGTGGCATCGGCACGCCGCCGTATACCACGCCGCTGCGCAGCGGCAGATGTCGCCCGTAGGTGGCAGCGCTTTCAGAGATTTGCACCGCGAGCTCGCGCGTTGGCGTGAGCACGAGCGCTCGGACGGGATGGCGAGCGGGGCTTGGCGACGTAGAGGACATCGGCTTTAGTAGCTGCAAGATCGGCAGCACGAAGGCGGCAGTCTTCCCCGTCCCTGTTTGAGCGGCGCCGAGAAGGTCGCGGCCCTGAAGGACGTGCGGGATCGCCTGGGCCTGGATTGGGGTCGGTTCGGTGTACCCCTCGTCAGCGACAGCTCGTAGGAGTTCGGGGGCAAGTCCTAGTTCAGAAAAATCGGGCATCAGTTGCGCAAGCGTACCCGAGAGCGGCGTGAAGGGTGCGATGATCAGTGGAATGAAAGAGAAAGCAACGCTCCTCGGCGGTCTCGCACCAGCACAACCCCTCGCGGCCCGGATGCGTCCAACGACCCTTGATGAGGTCGTGGGGCAGGTGCCTCTCGTCGGTCCTGGCGGGCCACTGCGCCGACTCATTGAGCGGGGCGAGGCTCCGTCACTCTTGCTCTGGGGGCCGCCCGGGAGCGGTAAGTCGACGCTCGCAGCCGTCATCGCAACATCGTTAAAGGCGGTTCCAACCAGCCTCTCTGCAACGAGTGACGGAGTTGCGGAGGTACGCAAGGCGGTCGCAGCGGCGATCGAGCGTCGCGAACACGGAGAGCAAACCCTCCTCTTTATTGATGAGTTGCATCGCTTCTCGCGAACTCAGCAAGATGCCCTGCTGCCACATGTGGAGGCAGGGACGATCATTCTGGTCGGGGCGACGACAGAGCCGCCCCCACGAGCAATCTCGCCAGCCCTGCTCTCGCGCATGCGCACCTTCCGTTTGGCGGCACTAAGCAGCGACGACCTCGAGACGCTGCTTGATCGCGCGCTCGGAGACCCCCGCGGTCTCAACGGAGCGGTGCGGGTCAATGCCGACGCGCGCCGCCAGTTGGTTGGCTACGCATCGGGCGACGCACGCCGACTCCTCACGCTCCTCGAGATGGCCGCGCTGATGACGATTGACGGTAGCGAGATCACGCCGCGCGAGGTGCTCCTTGCCGCGCAAGATCGCAGCCTGCCGTACGACCAGTCGGGCGTCACCTCCGCGTTGATCAAGAGCATTCGTGGCAACGATCCCGATGCGGCGATCTGGTGGCTGGCGACAGCACTCGAGGGCGGCGAGGATCCGCGCGTCATTGCCCGACGACTGCTCGTCTCCGCATCAGAGGATGTGGGGAATGCTGATCCTGCGGCGCTCCCACTCGCCGCGGCTGCAGCGCAAGTCGTCGAATTCGCCGGATCACCGGAGTGCGATTGGGCCCTCGCGCAAGCAGTGACCTATCTCGCCTCTGCGCCGAAGTCGCCACGTGCTGGCGAGGCACTTGCTGCGGCGCGTGAGCAGATCTCGACCAGTGGTCAGCTTCCTGTTCCTGGTCATCTGCGCGCGGCGGCCAAGACCTATCAATCGCCACACGCAGTTGGTGAACCGTTTGACGTTGCACAGGAGTACCTGCCGCAAGAGATTGCGACGAAGCGCTTCTATGCCCCTTCGGGGAGTGGTGCGGAGAAGGAGCTGCGAGATCGCATCGCAGCGCTGCGCGCCGCGCGCGCGAAAGGTGCGAAGCCTTAAGCGAGTCCGTGTGCGAGGAGCAACTCGCGATTTCCGAGAATCTCACTGGTTGATCCGTCGGCCACAATCACACCGCGATCCACCACGATGCTGCGCGGGAATGCGGCGCGCGCCAACTCAAGGTCATGCGTGCTGACGATGAGCGTCTGCGTGAGTGACTGCAGCAGCTCAATGAGTTCTCGGCGACCACGAGGGTCAAGGCCGGCCGACGGCTCGTCGAAGACCAAGATGCTCGGATTCATGGCGAGGACGGTGGCAAGGGCGACACGCTTCCGTTGGCCAATGGAGAGGCGCATTGGCGCACGTTGCGCCAAGTCGAGTGCCCCCACGGCAGCAAGGGCGACTTCCACGCGATCGTGAATAGCGCTGGGGGTGAGGCCCATATGGGTGGGGCCGAACGCCACGTCATCCCACACCGTTGGGCTGAAGAGCTGGTCATCGGGATCCTGAAAGACGAGCCCGACTTCAGCGCGGACACGCCCGATCGTCTCGTCGGAGACTGGCATCCCCGCAACGTGCACGGTGCCGTGCGTTGGGCGGTGGATCCCATTGAGGTGCAACATCAGGGTGCTCTTCCCCGCGCCGTTCTGCCCGAGCAGTGCGACCTTCTCACCACCGGTGATCGCAAGGTCCATGCCGCGCAGCGCCTCGGTGCCATCTGGATAGCGAAAGTGCAGATGGGAGATAGCAATCGTGCCGTCGCCCGTTGGCGTGAGCGGCGCATCGTGGGCATGATCGTGACCGTGGCTGTGCGGCAGTGGCGCCCCTGGGTGTGTATGGAGGTGCTCGTGCGGTTCAGTCATATCGTTCAGGCTACAGTCGCGGCAGCAAGGCGCCAGCGAGGGTCAGGACGAGCACTAGGGCCAGAACCCCGATGACCTTGATCGTGAGGCGCGGGTCAGCGTCAGGCATCGTGCCAACCGAAAGCGAACCCGTCGCCCCGCGAGAAGCGGCGGCCTCTTCAATGCGCTGCGCCCTTGAGTAGGCGCGCAGGAAGAGTGAGCCCACCAAGTTCCCCGTCGTGCGTGCGCGCCAGGCTATGGTTCCACCGATCCGCTCTCGGCCCACGCCAACTGGACTGGCGGAACGTGCGGTGCGCGCGCGGAGCATCCGTCGGGCCTCATCACGGAGGAGTTCGAGATACCGAATGGTGAGGCCAGCGCTTGTCGCGATCACGTCGGGGAGTCGCATGCGGCGGAGGGCAGTGACAATTGAGGGGGGGCTCGCGAGCACCAAGAGGAGTACTGAAGCTTGAACGCTGATCCACGCCTTGAGCAGCGCGGTCAGCGCGATGCGCAGCCCCGCACCTGAGATCTGCAGGGTGAGCGGGCCAATGTTGCCAGCCCAGAGCAGCTCGTCGTTGCGAAGGAAGACGATTGGCACGGCGGCAACGACAAATGGTAAGGCGACAAGCCCACGCCGGGCGAGGTGCCCTGGGCTGATGCCAAGGAGTGCGCCCGCAAACGTCAACAGCAACCAGGCGAGGAGTAGTGCCAGATACGAGCCTGGTGGTAGGAGCGCAACGGCGGTGACAAAGGCGAGCGTGGTGATCACTGCAGCACGAGCATCACGCCCAACGCTACGTGGCTGCACGGCTACGATTTTGTGCGGCTCCGCGCAAGACGACCGAGGGCCATCAGTACGCCAATCACCACGATCATGCCGAGCAGGCCAGCAACTACTGTCGATGCGGTTCCATCAAGTCCTGGGATGGTGTAATCGGGGAAGAGTTCAAACGGTGCCGACAGACCGGCATCCAAGAAGCCGAGCTGCTCTGCAACGGCCTCTAGCCCATCTGGGTCAGCGGATGCGAAGAGGCTCGCAAGCGTTGCCACCCCACCAGCGATCACCACGCCAATTGCCAGGCGACGTACTGGTGATGCTTTTCGTGGTGCGCTCACTCCTACCAAAATATCTGGAGCCGTTTGCGCGATGAAGGTGAGCGCAGCAACGGTGATGAGCGCTTCGCCGATTCCGATGAGGGCATGTACGCCGAGCATTGCGGGCAGTCCAATAGAAACATTAGTGGTGCCAGAGAGGCCGAGTTGTAACGTAGTAAAGCCTGCGGCAGCAACAACGGCGAGCCAAGCCGCAGCGCCCGCGCCGATAATGCTTGCACTGCGACTACCGCCGAGCGCGGTACTGGCTCCGCGAGCGACAAACGAACCGCCGAGTGTGCCGATGACTCCCATGTTGAAGATGTTGGCGCCCAGAACCAAGAGTCCACCATCCTGGAAGAGGAGTGCCTGAATACCAATGACGGTGGCCATCACAATCGTGCCCGCCCATGGGCCGAGTAGATAGCCGGCGAGCACTCCACCGAGCAGGTGGCCGCTCGTGCCCGTCGCAACAGGGAAGTTGAACATTTGCGCCGCAAAGATGAAGGCGCCGAGCACCCCCATCAGGATTGGTTGCGACGCAATGAGTTGTACATCGGTGCGGCTCGTCTTTCGCACGGCAATCCCAATCAGGACCGCAGTCGCGACCCACAACAGAAGGGAGATCTGCGGCGAGAGGAACCCGTCAGGGATGTGGAGCTGGGGATACATCGAGCCTCCTTCGGGCCAGCCTCGAGCGCTGGGCCAGGTGCAGAGTCTATCGCAACGCGTTGCAATAAGCCATCCCGTATCCTGCCCGAGATGGCTTCTGCATCTGAACCCACAGGGACGCTCGCCAGCCGCCTCCAGGCGGCAGTGCAGGCGCGTGGTCAGCGCTGGACCGAGCAGCGGCAGCTGATCGCCGACGTGCTCGCCGCCTCCGATGGTCATGCCACCGGGGCCGAACTGGTGGAGCGCGTGCGTGCGGCCGACCCCTCGGCCACCCCTTCGACCGTATATCGCACCCTCGATCTGCTCGAAGAGCTCGGGTTTGCGACCCATCACCACGGGGTCGATGGCCGCGAGACCTACCACTTAGAGGAGGTGGTTGCCCACGGTCACGTGCACTGCCAGGGGTGCGGCGCGGAGGTTGAACTCAATGCCGACCTCGCGCAACCGATCCTCGCCGCGATTGAGCGTGCCACCGGCTACGCCGCCGACCTTGACCACCTCTCGCTCCAGGGGCGCTGCCCCTCGTGCCGGGCCGTCGCCGCGCGGTAGACTCTTCGCGATGGCGCACCGCATGTGCGCCGCACAAGTAAGGATGGACCCATGGCTGAGAAGTTGAAGATCACGTACGCGACCCTGAACGACTCCAACGAGGAGATCCATATTGGGTACGAGGCCGGCCTCGCGCAGGCTCGCGCACTCATGGGTAGCGCGCATGGCAACTTCATCAACGGTTCCTGGTCCACTGCGGGCGACACCTTCGTCAAGACGTCTCCAATTGATGGCAGCGTTGTCGGCACCTTCAGTAAGGGTGATCGCAGCACCGCCAAGGCGGCGATCGCCGCAGCCAAGGCGGCATATCCAGCCTGGTCAAAGCGACCTTGGCAGGAGCGCGTCGCGCTGATTCGAGCGGCGGCTGAGCTGATCAGCGAGCGACAGTTCCTCTACTCCGCCCTTCTCTCTATTGAGGTAGGAAAGAATCGCCTTGAGGCGCTCGGCGACGTTGAAGAGACGGCCGACTTCTTCCGCATCTACGCGAGTGAGGTTGAGCGCAACAAGGGGTACGTCCACACCATGGGGAATCTTGGTGATGCAAAGGTCGAGACGACCACCGTCCTTAAGCCGTACGGCGTGTGGGCTGTGATCAGCCCGTTCAACTTCCCTTTTGCTCTCATGGGTGGACCGGTTGGCGCGGCACTCGTTGCCGGCAACTCGGTCGTACTCAAGCCGTCGTCCGATGCGCCGCTCTCGGCAGTGTTGCTGTCGCAAGCCATTAGCGACGCAGGTATTCCTGCGGGCGTCTTCAACATGGTGATGGGACCAGGCGAAAGTGTTGGAGCTGAGCTGCAAGAGAACCCTGATGTCTCTGGCATCACCTTCACCGGTTCTTCAGACGTTGGCATGCAGGTATATCGATCGTTCGCCAAGAGCTACCCGAAGCCGGTCATCGTGGAGATGGGCGGCAAGAATCCAACGATCATCTCGAAGAACGCTGACGTAGAGAAGGCTGCTGAAGGTGTGCTTCGTTCGGCGTTCGGTCTTGGCGGGCAGAAGTGCTCAGCGAATAGCCGCGTCTACGTTGAAGCGTCGGTGCATGATGAATTTGTGAAGCATCTCGTGGAGAAGACGAAGGCGCTCAAGGTGGGCGACCCAACGGTGCGCGGGATTTTCCTTGGGCCGATCATCAACCAGCGCTCTGTCGACACCTTCCTTAAGGCCTGCGACGAAGCGAAGCGAGACGGCACGATCGCCGTGGGCGGTGGCCGGCTGACCGATGGCGATCTTGCCAAGGGCTTCTATGTCGCGCCGACGGTGGTGACGGGTCTCCCAGCTACGCATCGGCTCTTCAAGGATGAGCTCTTTACGCCGTTTGTCGTGGTGGCGAAGGTCGCCTCGTTCGAAGAGGGGATCGCCCTCGCAAATGAGAGCGAATACGCCTTGACCGCCGGCTGCTACACCGAAGATGCGGCTGAGATCCAGACCTTCCTCGACACCATTGATGGCGGCGTGATCTACGTGAACCGACGTGTTGGCGCAACCACTGGTGCATGGCCAATGGTGCAGCCGTTCGGCGGGTGGAAGAAGTCGGGCACGACCGGAAAGTCGGGCGGCGGCCTCTATTACGTGCCGCAGTACCTGCGGGAGCAGAGCCAGACGATCGTCCGCTAAATAGGGGTTTCCCTCGTATACACTCCGCATACAAAGCATCCATAGGAGGGGCACCATGACGATCGCCGAGAAGCCTGCAGCCTGGCCAGCCACGCTGCCGCACCTCGTCACCAAGGTGCCTGGTCCAAAGGCGCTCGCGCAGGTTGCCGCCGATCAGGCCGTGGTCTCTGGCAGCCTTCCACGCGCCTACCCGTTTGCCCCCGTGCGCGGCTTCGGGATGGGTGTTGAAGATCAAGATGGCAATGTCTTCCTCGATTTCTGCGCCGGCATCGCCGTGAACTCCACCGGCCACTGCCACCCGCGCGTAGTTGACGCGATCGTGCAGCAGGCGCAGCGCCTCTTGCATTACAGCGCGTCAGATTTCTACGAGCAGCGCTACCAGGAGCTCGCCTCGGCACTCGCTGCGTCGGCACCATGGAAGGGGCCATCAAAGGTCCTGCTCCAGAATTCTGGAACCGAGGCCGTTGAGGCCTCCATTAAGTTGGCGCGCTATATGAGTGGACGACAGTGGATCGTCGGCTTTGTTGGCGGATTCCATGGTCGCACCCTCGGCGCACTCACGCTGACAAACTCGAAGGCGAAGTATCACGCCCACTTCGGTCCGCTCGCACCAGGCTTCTTGCACGTGCCATTCGGTAGCGAGGGTCTCGACGAGCTTGAGCAGCGCATCATTGCGCGCACCATCCCTGGCGACGAGATCGCGGCATTCGTTGTCGAGCCAGTTCAAGGCGAGGGCGGTTACGTCGTTCCTGATAAGGAGTTCTTCCCACGACTGAAGGCGATCGCCGACAAGTACTGCATCGCCATCGTTGTCGACGAGGTGCAGTCTGGCGCTGGTCGCACCGGCAAGATGTGGGCGATCGAAAACTTTGGCATTGAGCCCGACATCGTCGCTGCGGCGAAGGGTCTCGGCTCGGGGATGCCGATCGGCGCCGTGATCGCCAAGGAGCATTGGATGCGCTGGAAGCCCGGCTCCCACGGATCAACGTTCGGCGGCAACCCAGTTGCTGCAGCGGCGGCCATCGCCACACTAGAGGTGATCCGCGATGAGAACCTGATGCAGAACGCGATCGATCGCGGCGCACAGGCGCTCAAGGGGTTGCGTGCAGGGCTGGCTGGCAACAAGCATGTCACCGATATTCGTGGCATTGGCCTGATGATCGGAGTCGACTTCACCGATGGCGACGTCGCTGGCGAGGTTGAGGTCGAGGCCTTTGAGCGCGGACTTCTCGTGCTGACCTGTGGCGACCGCGGCGTGCGGATGAGCCCGCCACTCGTCGTGAACGAGGCCGAGATGGAGACCGCAATCCGCATCTTCTGCGAGGCCGCAGCGGCAGTCGCCGCTCGGCACTGAGCGAGCGCCCATGCGCGGGCCTCTAGGAATGTGCGCAGGAGTGATGAAGTGAGCAACTCAAAACTCGTTGATATGCGCACGGCGATCGCCGCGCATGTGCACGACGGTGACACCGTTGCCATCGAGGGGTTCACGCACTGCATCTCGTTTGCGGCTGGTCACGAGATCATTCGACAGAGGCGCCGCAATCTGACCCTGGCGCGCATGACCCCTGATCTTGTGTACGACCAGATGGTTGCCGCAGGTTGCGCCAAGAAGTTGATTTTCAGCTGGCTTGGCAATCCTGGTGTCGGTTCGCTCCATGCGATTCGCCGACGCACGGAGCCAGCGGCGCTTGCCCCAGGCGAATCACTCCTTGAGATTGAGGAGTACAGCCATCACGGCATGGTCGGTCGCTATGTGGCCGGTGCGCACCGCCTCCCGTTCTACCCGCTGCGCAGCTACTCCGAGAGCGATCTGCCGATGGTGAACCCACTGATTCGTACCGTGCAGAGCCCGTTCGGCGGCGAAGAGGTCTACGCCGTGCCGCCGCTTAACCCCGACGTCACGATCATCCATGCGCAGCGTGCCGACGCCGAAGGAAACGTACAGATGTGGGGCCTACTCGGGTGCCAGAAGGAGGCGGCCTTCGCGGCGAAGCGTGTGATCGCCGTCGTCGAAGAGATCGTGCCAACCAGCGTGATCCGCGCCGATCCGAATCGCACCATTGCTCCTGGCTTGATCGTCAGCGCTGTCGTGTGTGAACCGCTCGGCGCGCACCCGTCGTACGTACAAGGTTCGTACGATCGCGACAACGCCTTCTATCGCGAGTGGGACACGATCAGCCGTGATGCCGCGGCCACCGAGGCGTGGCTGCAAGAGTGGGTGTACGGCGTGCCAGATCGCGCGGCGTATGTGGCGAAGTTCGGCGCAGACTACTTCAAGGGGCTCACGCCAACGAGCGCCCCATCTGGTTCGGTCGACTACGGAGACTATCGATGAGCGGGCAGCGTCCGGCGAGCAAGAGTGAGCTGATGGTCGTCGCCTCAGCGCACGCCCTGACCGGAAAGCGCGTCTGTTTCGTGGGGGTTGGCCTCCCGAACATCGCCGTGAATCTTGCGAAGCGCACCGTCGCGCCAGAGATGGAGCTCGTCTATGAGGCAGGCGTCTTCGGAGCAAATCCTGCACGACTCCCACTCTCGATTGGTGACCCAACGATCGTGACGGGCTCCACCGCAACCGTCTCCATGCACGACCTCTTCGGCCTCTACCTGCAGGGGGGCCGCATCGATGTGGGCTTCCTCGGTGGCGCACAGATTGATCGCTTCGGAAACTTGAACACGACGGTCATTGGTGACTACGCCGCACCGAAGACGCGCCTACCGGGATCGGGCGGCGCATGTGAGATCGCTATTAATGCCAAAGAGATTCTCGTGATCATGCGCCAGAGCACGCGGAGCTTTGTGAAGGAGCTCGACTTCCGCACCTCGCCCGGCAACCTTGGTGGTGCCGTCGCGGCGGCGGAGACGCGCTCGGCGCAGGGGTGGGGTGGCAGCGGGCCATCGGGCGTGATCACCGATCTCGGCGTCTACGGATTTGATGACGATGGCGAGATGGCGCTGCGAAGTCTGCACCCCGGTGCAACCCTTGATGAGGTGCGCGCATCGATAGGGTGGGAGATTCGCATTCCACAGAACGTGCCCACCACGCCAACGCCGACCGATGAAGAGCTTCGCCTCATTCGCGAAGAGCTTGACCCAACCGGAGCATACGTTTCGTGAGTAGCGGGAAGATCTTCAGCCGCGGAGGCCCCGCGCTCCCGATCGCTGCATCTGGTGATGGGGCATACATCACCGATGCGACTGGTCGTCGCTACCTTGATGCAGCGGGCGGCGCAATCGTGGTGGGGATTGGACACGGGCGGCGTGCTGTCGCCGACGCGGCAGCGTCACAGATGGCAAAGATTGCCTATGCGCACGGGAGCGCCTTCACCGGAGAGCCACTCGACGCCTGGGCGAGTGAGGTCGGCCCACTTCTGCCAATGAGTGATCCGTCGCTCTATCCGGTCTCTGGAGGTTCGGAGGCGGCAGAGACGGCACTCAAGATGGTGCGCGCCTACTGGTTGGCCCAGGGTGAGCCAGGTCGCACCGTCGTCGTCAGTCGATGGGGCAGTTACCACGGCAACACGCTGGGCGCGCTCGACCTCTCTGGGCGCACTGGATTGCGCCGCCCATATGAGCCGTGGCTCGGTCGCTTCGAGCATGTCTCTGCTGCCTACGCGTATCGCGCCGGCCAAGATGGTGCCAATGCGATTGCCAGCGGCGCCGAAGCGGTCGCCGAACTTGACGCACTGCTGAATCGTGTCGGCCCAGGGCGTATCGCCGCCTTTGTCGCCGAACCGATCGCCGGCGCAACACTCGCCGCCGCCGTGCCGGCCGACGACTATTGGCCAGCGGTTAGCGCATGGTGCGCGCATAACAAGGTGCTCCTCGTTGCTGATGAGGTGATGACCGGATTCGGACGAACGGGGACCTGGTTCGGTGCGAACCATTGGCGGCTACAGCCAGACCTGCTGCTTGCCGCGAAGGGCGTGACGAGCGGCTACTGGCCGTTCGGCTTCGTTGCCGCAGCGAGCCACGTCGCTGAGCCGATCTTGGCGAGCGGTTTCGTGCACGGCTTCACCTATAGCCACTCGATCCCCGGAGCCGCGGTTGCGCGCTCCGTGTTGAAGATTCTGCGCGACGAGAACCTGATCGAAGCCTCGGCAACTCGAGGCGCTCAGCTGCGCGCCGCACTTGAGGCAGAGCTCGCAGATGATCCGTGGGTCGGCGAGATTCGCGGGAGCGGACTCCTGCTCGGAATCGAACTCGTTGCCGACCGTGCAACCAAGGCGCCTCATGCGCGTGCCAAGCGCGTCACCGAGCGCGTGTTGGCGCAGGCTAAGAACGCTGGTGATATTGGCCTACTTCTCTATAGCGCGACCGGCCAAGTGAACGGCACAGACGGCGACCAGCTCGTGATCGGTCCGCCGTTTGTGATTGGCGACGAGGAGATCGCGCGCATTGCCCGCGGGACCGCCGCAGCGATCCGCGCGGTGCGCGACGAGGCCTAGTCGGGAATCGACAGAGTGATCTCGACGTTCCCCGCGAGCGCCGCAGAGATGGGGCAGCCGCCCTTCGCCCCTTCGGCGAGCTCTGCAAATCTGGCGTAATCCAGACCAGGCACTTCGCCCCGCAGGGTGAGCGCCGACTTCGTTACGCGCCAGCCTGCTTCGACCTTCTCAAAGGTCACGGTCGCTGAAACGTCGAGCCTCGTCGCTGGAGTGTTGTTGCGCGCCAAGCCGCCGGAGAGTGCCATCGCAAAACAGGAGGCGTGGGCGGCGGCGAGCAACTCTTCAGGAGAGGTTGACCCGTCATGCGCCTCGGAGCGTCGCGGCCAACTCACGGGCAGCGTGCCGATTGCACCGCTCTCAAATGAGGTGATCTCGCCCGATCCTTCGAGAAGCGTGCCGTTCCATGTGGCGGTCGCCGTTCGCGTGGTCATCATTAACCCCCCTTAATGCTTCGACAGCCCCGCAGCATCCTCGGCGGGATTCCGCGATACTACGCCTGTTGGGCACTGCTGCCCACTCCAATCGGTGAATAGAGGGGGTTCCATGTTTCTCCTGACCAAGCTCGCGGTCGCTCGACGCAGCGTGACCATCCTGATCGCACTCGCAATCTTCGGCGGGGGCGTGGCGAGCTGGGGGAGCCTGAAGCAGGAGCTGCTTCCCAACATCGATTTCCCGATCGTGACGATCATCGCCCCATATCCGGGGGCTGGAACCGCCGATGTGGCCGACCAGGTGGCTGCTCCGATCGAGGCCGCTGTCGCTTCAGTCGCAGGGGTTGAGTCACTCCGCTCCGTCTCAACGACCGGGCTCGGGTTCGTCTCTGCCCAGTTTGCCTACGGGAGCGACGTCAAGGAGATCGTGCGTCAGATAGAGACCGCCATCGCCGGTTCCCGCCTCCCCTCAGGCGTGACCCCAGTGGTTCGCAACTTCAACATCAACTCTTCCGCCGTAGTGATCGCCACCTTGATCCCTAAGGGCGATACGACGCTGACTGAACTTGCAACCCTTGCACAGAGCGAGCTCATGCCGAGCATTCGTGGCATCAGCGGCATCTCGGCCGCCGATCTCTCGGGTGGCGTTGAGACGCAGGCCTTTATTCAACTTGATGGGGCCAAGCTCGCCGCGACCGGCGTCACGATGTCGCAAGTACAGGGTCTAATTCAGGCGAACAATCTGACCTTCCCAGGCGGCCAGCTCCCAGTTGGCACAACTTTGGTGCCAGTGTCAGCCACCGGTCGCTTCACCTCCGTTGCCGACCTTGAGAACCTCATCGTTGGCGGCGGGGTATCACCTGACGGTCAGCCATTCGCCATCTTCCTTAAGGATGTCGCGACTATCTCGCTCGCCGAGGTGCACACCACCGGCTGGTCTGAGACCAACGGAACGCCGGGTCTCACCATCAGTGTGAACAAGTCGGCCGAGGCCAATACGGTCACCACCGCCCAGGACACCATCGCCGCCATCGAAAAGTTCGCTGAAGATCATTCAGCCCAGGTGAATCACTCAATCGTCACCGACTCGTCCATCTTCATCCTCGAATCTATTGACGCACTCCTGAAAGAGGGTGGCCTTGGTGCCGCCTTCGCCGTCGTCGTGATTTTTGTCTTCTTGCTGAACCTGCGCTCGACCATCGTGGCTGCGGTAAGCATTCCGCTGAGCGTTTTGGCGGCCATCATCCTGATGTCGGTGACCGGAATCAGCATCAACATCATGACCCTCGGTGGCCTCGCCGTAGCGGTTGGCCGAGTCGTTGACGACTCAATTGTGGTGCTTGAAAACATCTACCGACATCGCAGCCAGGGCGAGCCAATCGGTGAGGCGGTGCTTAACGGCACACGCGAGGTCTCCTCGGCGATCACCAGCTCGACCATCACGACGATTGCGGTCTTCTTGCCGCTCGGCGTCGTGGGCGGCCTTATCAGCCAGTTCTTTCTCCCCTTCGCGCTCACCGTCACCTACGCACTGCTCGCATCGTTGATTGTTGCCCTCACGGTGATTCCAGTGCTCGCCTACTTCTTGGTCAAGGTGAAGGGCTCCAAGGCAACGATCCCGTACGCGGTAGACACCGACCACGAAGAGGTCTCCATCTGGGGGCGTATCTATCTACCTGTGCTCGGGCTTGCGCTGCGACGTCGCGCCACGAAGTTCGTCACCCTGCTGATCGCGTTCAGCCTCTTCCTTGGGGCCACCTCGCTCGCAGGGTCTATTCCAACTCAGTTCTTGAACAGCGGCAGTGAGAAGGTTCTGACCGTGACGGTCAACCCACCACTCGGCACTTCGACAGAGCGCGTGCTTACACGCAGCCGCGTTGCCTACGAGATTCTTGCGAAGGACCAAACGGTTGAGTTGGTCACTACCTCAATTCCGAGCGCGGATTCGACAGGAACGCAAACGCTCGTCGCCGCTACCACGGGCCGGGCGCCAAATGCCGCACGAATGACGGTCGTGCTCAGCCCCGATACAGATCTGGCTGAAGCGAAGACGCGGTTGGCGGAATCACTCGCAGAGGTCGGCACACAGGGATGGACCGTGACAGTGGAAGAGATCGGCTTTGCCGCCGGCTCTAACGCGATCTCGGTGATCGTTACTGGTGAACGCGCAGCTGACGTAGAGGCCGCTTCGGACCTGCTCGTCGCAACCCTCGCCGCGAACAGTGATCTCGCAAACGTCAAGAGCGATCTCGTGAAGGCTGGCCGCCAGATTGAGATTACGGTCAATCCATCTGCTGCAGCGATGGCCGGTCTTTCGGCGGCACAGGTAGCTGGCGAGGTGCGCAATCTCTTGGTTGGTTCGCAGCTCGGGCAGATCACAATTGATGGCGCAAAGGTAGACCTCGCTATCAAGATTGATAGCAGCTCGGTGAGCGATGTTGATGCGCTGGGTGCGTTCCTTGTGGGGGGCGCGAAGAAGGTGCCCCTCGGCAGCATCGCAACGATTGAAGAGCTCTCCGTCCCCTCCAGCGTCACGCGCATCGATCAGTCACTCGCCGCTAACGTGACGGGCGAGATCGCGGTTGCCGATACGGGCGCCGTGAATACCGCCGTCAAGGCTGCGGTTACCGATCTGCAAGATGCAGGGAAGTTGAGCAGGGTCGACGTGCGCCTGGCTGGGGTGACTGAGCAGCAGAACGAGTCGTTCAGTGGCCTCTTCACGGCGATGGCCGTTGCGATTCTGCTCGTCTACCTGACCATGGTGCTGGTCTTCAACTCGCTGGTTGATCCGCTCGTGATCATGTTCAGCCTGCCGCTCGCCGTCATCGGCGCCTTCCCGGCACTGCTGATCACCGATCGTCCGATTGGCATCTCGGCACTCATTGGGTTCTTGATGTTGATTGGTATCGTCGTGACGAACGCCATCGTGCTCCTCGACCGCGTTGAACAGCTCCGCCATGAGGGGGTTCCAACCAAGGACGCCCTGCTGCGCGCTGGTGCGACGCGCGTGCGTCCGATCCTGATGACCGCAGTCGCAACAATCTTGGCCCTCCTGCCGCTTGCGCTGGGGCCAAGTGAAGGATCGATCATCGCAGCCGAGTTGGGAACCGTGGTGATTGGTGGGTTGCTCTCATCAACGCTGCTCACCCTACTCGTGGTACCAGTGGTGTACAGCCTGGTTGACGGGCTCAAAGAGAGCCTCTCGCGCGGGAAGCGGGTAAAGGCAGCCTAATCAGAGGCTCCCGCCTAATCCTGATACGATCAGTCGGGATTACCCCGCACAGGTTCAGCAGGGAAGAGGAGGCTCCATGACAGTCGCCAAGGAGACGGTTCGCGACGAGCGGGAGCAGTACGCCTTCCACGACGACATCACCTACCTGCGCGAGACGAAGGCCGGCCTCACCGAGGCGACGGTTCGGGAGATCTCCGAGACGAAGGATGAGCCAGCCTGGATGCTGGAGTATCGCCTTCGCGCCTTCAAGCACTTTGAGGCGCGTGCGATGCCGATGTGGGGCGGCGACCTCACTAAGCTCGACTTCTCGAAGATCGTCTACTACCGCAAGCCATCTGAGCGGGAAGAGAAGTCATGGGACGACGTCCCCGACCAGATCAAGAAGACGTTCGAGCGACTCGGCATCCCTGAGGCGGAGCGCAAGTTTCTTTCGGGCGTTGGCGCACAGTACGACTCCGAGGTGGTCTATCACTCGGTTCGCGAGGACCTGCAGAAGCTCGGCGTCGTTTTCATGGGTACCGACCAGGGGATGAAGGAGTATCCAGAGATCTTTCAGAAGTACTTCGGCACCGTTGTGCCGGCAGAGGACAACAAGTTCGCCGCACTGAACTCCGCTGTTTGGTCGGGCGGCTCGTTCGTCTATGTGCCAAAGGGTGTCGATGTGCCGTTGCCGCTGCAGGCCTACTTCCGCATCAATGGCCAGAACACCGGACAGTTCGAGCGCACGTTGATCGTTGTCGATGAGGGTGCAAGCCTGCACTACATCGAAGGCTGCACCGCGCCAAATTGGGCGACCGACTCACTGCACGTTGCCGTGGTTGAGGTGATCGCACTTCCGGGAGCAAAGGTTCGCTACACCACGATTCAGAACTGGTCGAACGATGTCTACAACCTGGTGACGAAGCGCGCACACGCGCACGCCGGCGCAACTGTTGAGTGGATTGACGCCAACACGGGCGCACAGCTCACCATGAAGTACCCAGGCATCTACCTGCTCGGCGAGAAGGCACACGCCGAGATCGTCTCGGTTGCCGTGGCGTCAAAGGGCCAGCATCAGGACACCGGTGCGAAGGCGGTGCACCTTGCGCCGAACACCACCAGCCGCATCGTCGGCAAGTCGGTCTGCAAGGACGGCGGCGTGGCAACCTATCGTGGCACCGTCCGCGTGGCACCAGGCGCAACGGGCGTCACCACGAGCGTGCGCTGCGATGCGCTGATCCTCGATGAGGGGAGCCGCTCTGAGACCTATCCGTACATCGACATCCAAGAGGACGACACCTCAATGAGTCATGAGGCCACGGTCGGTCGCGTCTCCGACGATCAGATCTTCTATCTGATGAGCCGCGGCATGACGGAGAACGAGGCGACGAACTTGATCGTGCAGGGCTTCCTTGAAGTCTTCACCAAGGAGTTGCCGATGGAGTACGCCCTTGAGTTCAATCGTCTGATTCGACTCGAGATGGAGGGGGCCCTCGGGTGACCCGTCGCGCACTCGCTGATCTCCCACTCGAGTGGGCAACAACCGAGATGATCACCAAGCTCAGCCCAGGAGGCGCAGGCCTACCTGAGCGAACCGTGGCACTCGCCGCGTTCCACACCCTCCCAACAGAGTCGAACCTACTCTTCACTGGGTACGTTGACCTTCGAGCGGCAGAGGTTGAGCGCGCGGCGCCCGCCCTCCTCCCGCAGGAGATTCGAGCACTCCCCGCAACGGCACTGCCAGAGGGCGCCGCTGCACTCATCGAAATCTCGAGCACGGGGGTCGGCGCCTACCTTGGCGTGGAGGCCATCACTGCCGGCCTGAGCATTGCACCGCTCGCCCCATCCACGCCGATGACTGGCGCAAGCGAGGACCGCACCGCTGCGTTGGTTGCCGCACTCTGGAACACGGGCGTATCGATTTCGCTGAGCGCCGGTCATCTCCGCGCACCGATTGTCCTTCGCATCGTTGCCCCAGAGTCTCGGTCGTCAATCATTGCGCGCATCGCGGTAGCGCTCGGCGACGGCGCACAGGCCTCCATCGTGGAAGAGATCAGCGGCAGCGCTGCTGCCCCCGCGGTTGCCACATCGCTCTTGGCGACCAGTAGCGAGATAACGCTCGGCGCCCGCGCGACGTTGGCCCTCTCCTCCATTCAAGACCTCCCTGAAGATCGGGCCTATGTAACGGTCCGACGTCATACCTTTGGTGAAAAGGCACAGCTGCAGCTGGCCGTGGCACAGGTCGGCGCACGGCTGGTGCGCGGGCGCATCGATCATCTGCTTGCGGGCGATGGATCTGGCGTTCGCCAAGTAGAGGTTGTCTTCGGCGCTGGCGATCAGATTCACGACCTCACCACTTATAGCCTGCACTCCGGCCAGAAGACGGTGGGCGACCTGCTGGCAAAGGGTGTGTTCGCAGGGAACGCACGCGGCTATATCAAGGGTGTCACCACGATCCCGCGTAGCGGGCGCGGCACGAACTCGTACCTCGGTGAGTTCGGCATGCTCCTCTCAAAGACGGCGCGCAGCGTGGCGATCCCATCGCTCTGGATCGACCAACCCGATTGTGAGCGCGCAGCACACGGCAGCTCCGTTGGGCCAATTGACCCAGCCCAGATTTTCTACTTGCGCTCCCGTGGGCTCACCGATGCGGAGGCGCGTCGCACGATTGTGATGGGCTTCCTTGAGCCCGTTGTCGCTGCACTGCCGCTTGATGCCGAGGCGGAGCGCCTGCGCGAGGTGCTTGCAGCAAAGCTTGACGCTGCGCTGGCAAAGCAGCCTGCAGCGCTTGCCTCCTAAACTCACCCCATGCCTGCAGAGCGCCTCTTCCCTGCAACAGAGCTTCCCGACGGCACGATGCGTCTCGCTTGGCCGGGCGGCGCGGCCATCTTAGTGGTGAATCGCAGCGGCAAGCTGTTGGCGGTCGACGGCGTTTGCACGCACGAGTATTGCGAGTTAGATCGTGGCTTCCTTTCTCCTGCCACCGTTGATCGCCCTACGGTGACCTGCCCGTTGCACCTCTCGAGATTTGACCTTGAGAGCGGCGAGCCGCTCGATCCACCGGCCGAAGTCCCGCTCGGGGTTCATGTGGTGAGCGTTGACGAACAGGGGTGGGTGGTTCTGCAAACCTAGCCCTGCACAGCGCGCTAGGATGGGGGCGACGCGCAGCCACTGCGCAAGAGGGGAGCCCCAATGCAAGAGATCAAGGATCGCGCCGCAAGCCTCGCCGGTCTCGCGTTAGAGCGCGATGCAATCTATTTGTACGACGCGCTCGCCAAGATTGAGAAAGATCCCGCCCGCCGCAGCGCATTTGAGCGCATCGCAACAAGTGAGCGGCGCCACGCCGCTATCTGGGAGGCCAAGCTCATCAGCCTCGGCGAACAGGTACCAGCCATCAAGCGCCCGAGTTGGCGCGTGCGTCAGATCACGCTGCTCGCGCGACTCTTTGGCACCCGTGCCGTGAGCGACATGGTGAAGGCGCTTGAAGGGTATGAAGAGGAAGTGTATGGCGCTCACGGTGACGTGGCTGAGGTCACCGACATAGCCGCCGATGAGGCGAAGCACGCCGACATCTGGCGCGAACTCGATGCGGGTAAAGCCGCCGGTCGCGGGAAGGGCGTCGCCGCACACCGCGGTGCCCTTGAAGAGACAAAGGCACGTGAGCCGTGGCATCGCGCGGGAAATAGTGGCACCGTGCGCGCCGCGATCTTTGGTGTATCGGACGGACTCGTTTCAAATGCCGCTCTGGTGATGGGTATTGCGGGGGCAACCTCCGCCAGTGGGCAGAGTGGTTTCATCGTGCTGGCCGGCGTAGCGGGCCTGCTCGCTGGTGCATTCAGTATGGCGGCGGGTGAGTACGTCTCGATGCGCAGTCAGACCGAGCTGCTTGAGCGCCAGATTGAGCTGGAGCGCGCCGAACTTGAAGCGATGCCTGAAGAGGAGGAGGCCGAGATTGCGGCGATCTACCGCGCGCGCGGCTTCCCCGATGACGAGGCGAAAGCGATCGCAAAGCGACTTATGGCTGATCCGGCGATTGCTCTCGAGACGTTGGTTCGAGAAGAGCTTGGCCTTGACCCAGAGGAGCTCGGTTCTCCCTGGGGTGCGGCGATCTCCTCGTTTATCGCCTTTGCCGTCGGCGCGTTCGTACCACTCTTGCCGTTCATTCTGCTCACCGGTTTTACCGCACTCGCTGTTAGCATTGCCCTAACAGCGGTCGCACTCTTTAGTGTCGGTGCTGCTGTCAGTCTGCTTACGGGTAAGTCGGCGATCTACACGGGACTTCGCCAGCTCGCGATTGGTGCAGCAGCTGCCGCAATTACCTATGCCGTTGGCTCACTGATCGGAGTAAACGTCTAGATGCTTCCACTGCCACCCGATCCCGTTCTGTTCGAGCTCGGACCGATCGTCATCCGCTGGTATGGAGTCCTCTACGCCATCGGGCTCTTGGTGGCGTATCAGTTCATGCTTCGCGAGGCACGACGTCGTTCTCTTAACGAGAAGTTGATTCTTGATGGTCTCATCATCATCTCCATCGCCGCGCTAGCTGGTGGCCGCCTCTATCACGTGATTGACGCATGGGATCGGCAGTTCGCAGCGAACCCGATCGCTGCTCTCATTCCTCCGTACGAGGGGCTCGGTGCTCCAGGTGGCCTCATCACAGGCACCATCGCCCTAGTTGTGATCCTTCGCCGCTGGCGACAAGAGCCGTGGGGCTGGGTTGACGTGGCCGGTCCGGCGATTCTAGTGATGCAGGCAATCGCACGGTGGGGGAACTGGTTTAACCAGGAGCTCTACGGTGTGCCGACCGATCTTCCCTGGGGGCTTGCAATCGACTGTGTCCATCGCGCCGCCACCGTCTCGTGTGCCGATGTCGGGGAAGCCACGCGGTTCCACCCGCTCTTCCTCTACGAGTCCCTCTCGGGTCTGGCTGGTGCGCTGATCCTTCCTGCGCTCGGACAGCGGCTTAAGGGGCATCTCATCCCAGGCATGATCGGCCTCGGTGCCGTCGCTTGGTATAGCGTTACCCGCATCACTCTTGAGGGCCTTCGTTTAGAAAACTGGCAGGTGGGCGGGATTGCGACCGCCTACTTTGTGATGGGAGCGGTGCTGCTCGTCACTCTGCTGGTCGCCATCGCCCGCCTGCGAGCGGCCACCCCCGCCAAGAAGCGGCGCCAGCGGTAGGATCAGCGTGCTCGGCGATCCCGCCGAGAGAGGAGGGCTCATGGCAAAGATTCAGCGTCGCAAGGTGACCGTCATCGGCGCAGGGAACGTGGGAGCCACAACCGCCCAGCGCATCGCTGAGTCAGGGCTCGCCGATGTCGTCCTGATCGACATTGTGGAAGGGCTCCCTCAGGGGAAGGGGCTCGACCTTGCCGAGGCGGCTCCGGTTGTGGGTCACGACGCCCACATCATCGGCACCAATAGCTACGACGACACGGCGAACTCCGACGTGATCGTGGTCACCAGTGGTATCGCCCGCAAGCCAGGGATGAGCCGCGACGATCTACTCAACACCAATGCTGGCATTGTCCGCAGCGTAGTCACCGAATCAACTAAGAGATCCCCTGATGCCATCTTGGTCGTCGTCACCAATCCACTTGACGCGATGTGTCACGTTGCTCTCAAGGCGTCGGGCTTCCCGAAGCATCGGGTGATCGGCATGGCAGGCACCCTCGACTCCGCACGCTATCGCACCTTCATTGCGCAAGAGGCGGGCGTAAGCGTTGAGGATGTGCGCGCATTTGTGCTCGGCGGCCACGGCGACACCATGGTGCCGCTGCCACGCTACTCCTCAATCGGCGGCATTCCACTCCCAGAGTTCCTTGCAGCTGATCGCATCGAGGCGATCGTCAAGCGCACCCGCAGCGGCGGCGCCGAGATCGTGGAGCTCCTGAAGACTGGCTCGGCCTACTACGCACCAGCGGCCGCAACTTTCGAGGTGGTGGAGAGCATCCTGCTTGACCGCCGTCGCCTGATTCCATGCGCCGCCCTTCTTGAGGGCGAATATGGCGTCGACGGTCTCTATGTTGGGGTCCCTGTCGTGATTGGCGGGAACGGGATCGAGAGGGTGATTGAGATTACCCTGACGAGCGATGAAGCTGCGGCATTCAAGCGCTCGGCTGATGCAGTGAAAGAGCTCGTCGATCTGCTCTAGCGCCAGTCGCGTTCAGGATTAGAACCAGCGAGCGGTAATGACCTTCTTCGTGGTGTAGAACTCCACTCCGTCGCGGCCGGTCGCGTGTAGGTCGCCGAAGAAGCTCTTGCGGCGTCCACTGAATGGGAAGAAGGCCATTGGGGCGGCCACACCAACGTTCACGCCGAGCATCCCAGAGGTCGCTTTGCGCTTGAACTCTCGGGCGGCTGAGCCAGATGCCGTGTAGATACTCGCCGCATTGCCGTACTCGTTCGTCTCGGCCATGAGGCGGAGCGCCTCATCAAGGTCTTTCGCGTAGAGAATTGAGAGGACGGGTCCAAAGACCTCCTCGCGTGCCAGTGGCGATTCTGGTGCGATCTCGAGTAGCGTCGGGCCAACGAAGTAGCCCTTCTCGGGCCCGGTGCCGCGACCATCTCGTAGCATCTTCGCTCCAGCAGCAACCCCTTGGTCAACCAGGGTGTGAATGCGCTCTCGCGCTTCGCCGCGGATCACGGGGCCGAGCGAGACACCAGCATCGAGGCCGAATCCCATCTTGATCGTGTCGGCGTGTTCGAGGATTCGCGGCAACATGCGCTCACGCGCCTCACCGACCAGCGTGAGCACCGAGCCGGCGAGGCAACGCTGTCCCGCATTGCCGAAGGCCGATTCAGCAATGTTGGGCACGCTCTGATCAAGCACCGCATCAGGCATGGCAATGATGTGATTCTTGGCACCACCGAGCGCCTGCACGCGCTTCCCGCTCTTGGCCGCCGTCTCGTAGACGATGCGCGCTACGCGCTCTGATCCAACGAAGCTAATGGCGTCGACGCCCGGATTGGTGATTAGCCCAGTAACAGTTTCAACGGCGCCATGCACGAGGCCAACAACGCCTGCCGGAATGCCAACCTCTTCGCAAATTTCGATGATGCGCTGCGACGATAGTGGGGTGCGCTCGGAGGGCTTCAAGATGAATGAGTTGCCGCAAGCGATGGCGAGCGGCAGCATCCACATTGGCACCATGAAGGGGAAGTTAAATGGCGTAATGCCAGCGACCACCCCGACAGGGAAACGCACCATCTCGGAGTCGATGCCGCGTGAGACCTGGTCAAGGTTCTGGCCCATGAGGAGTGTCGGGGCCCCGCAGGCGAAGTCAACGACCTCAATGCCGCGGCGGACCTCGCCGGTCGCATCGCTCAGCACCTTGCCGTTCTCGGTGGTGACGAGCCGGGCGAGCGCCTCTCGGTTGTCGAGCATCGCTTCACGCAACCTGAAGAGGTAACCGGCTCGCTCTGGTGGCGGCATCTCGCCCCACTCGTACGCGGCGGATCGCGCCGCATCGACGGCAGCCTGCACGTCTGCGGCATTCGAGAGGGGTACATAGGCGAGGGGGGCCTCGGTCGCCGGATTCGGCACCACAAGGGACGCGTTCGAGGTCGAAGCGACCCAATGCCCGTTGATGAAGTTCTTCAGCGTTGCAGGGGCACTCTGTGCGGCTAGGCTTTCAGCGGTTGTTGACATGGCGAGATTCTCGCCGATCCGCGCCATTAGCGCTGCGCACGTCGTGATTGTCTCGCGCCACGCACCAGCAGAAGAGGGGTATCCTCAGCGGCACGAGGGCGCGCCTGCGCCTCATCACTGGGAGGGTCTATGAGCGCAGCCAAGCGAACCCCACTGAGCGGGCCAGAGATGGTCGCCCTCTCCAAGCGCCACACCATGACCGAATGGTCTGCTCAGGCTGCGGCGAACCCGATTCCGATTGCTCGCGCGAAGGGCTCCTGGTTCTGGACACCTGAGGAGGAGAAGTTCCTCGACTTCAACAGCCAGCTCATGTGCACCAATATCGGCCACGGTGATGAGCGCGTGCTGAAGGCGATTACAGACCAGGCGGCCAAACTCGCCTACGCCAATCCGTTTATGGCGACGGAGCCGCGCGCCCGACTCGGCGCGAAGCTCGCCGAAATCTGCCCTGGGGACATTGATGCCTTCTTCTTTACGAACGGTGGCGCCGAGGCGGTTGAGAACGCCTTCCGCATCGCGCGCCTCTACACAGGGCGACACAAGATCGCCGCACGCTATCGCTCGTACCACGGCGGTACCTCTGGTGCGCTCAGTGCCACTGGCGATCCGCGTCGTTGGTTTGCCGAACCAGGAATGCCTGGCATCTTCCGCATCCCGGATTTCCATGAGTTCGGTGCAGCCGAGCCACGCCCAGTCGCTGAGGTGCTTGCAGAGACCGAGAAGATCATCCGCTTTGAGGGACCACACACCGTTGCCGCCATCATTGTGGAGCCGGTCGTAGGCACCAACGGAATCCTGATTCCGCCCGACGGGTACATGCAGGGTCTGCGTGACATCTGTGATCGCCACGGCATTCTGCTGATCGCCGACGAGGTGATGGCTGGATTCGGCCGAACAGGGAAGTGGTTCGCCATTGACCATTCAGGGGTTGTCCCCGACATGATCACGATGGCGAAGGGCCTGACCAGCGCCTACGTCGCCCTCGGCGCACTCGGTATGCGACGACCGATCGCCGATCACTTTGCCGAGAAGGTGTTTGGCGGCGGGTTGACCTACAACAGCCATCCGCTCGCCTGCGCGACCGCCCTCGCCACGATTGAGGTCTACGAGGAGGACGATCTGATCACCCGCGCCGCCACGATGGGGAAGACTCTCCGAGCGCATCACGAGCGCATGAAGGCGAAGCACCCGTGTGTTGGCCCTATCCGCAATATCGGCCTCTTCGGCATCATCGAGCTGGTGCGCGATCCAAAGACGCAAGAGCCGATCGCGGCGTTCAACACCAGCGCACCAGAGATGCTCGCGCTCGGCGCATTCTTCCGCAAGAACGGCCTCTATACGATCGTGCGATGGAATGGATTCTTTACGAATCCACCGCTCATCATCACGGACGAGGAACTTGACTTCGCCTTTGACGTGATCGACCGCGGCTTGACAGAGGTTGACAAGGCCCTCGGCCTGGCATGAGGGACGCTCGCGTCGGCGAGGGTGCGCCACCGCCCGTGATTACGGTGGTCCAGCGGGGCCAAATCACTGAGGCGGCACATCGCGGCGACGTGGCGGTGGTGGCAGGCGGCGGTCGCCTCGCCGCAAGCCTTGGCGAGCCAGATCGGCTGATTTCGTTGCGCAGCTCTGTGAAGCCCTTCACCGCGGTGGTCGTCTTGGCCGCGGCAGACGAGGCCGGCCTCACGCTCGACGACGAGATGATCGCCCTCGCTTCGGCGAGTCACGCGGGCGCCGACGAGCACATCGCGGTGGCGCAGCGGATGATCGATACCTTCGGACTGAACCCAGCACACCTTGTGCACGGCCGACCGCAGAGCGCTCGTGGCGGAAGTGGCGAGCTGCTTGCCCACATGTGCTCAGGGCAGCACCTTTCGCTGCTGCTCCTGGCGAAGGCACGCGGATTTGATCCGGTCGGGTATGAGAGTTTTGATCACCCAGTGCAGCGCGAGTTGCGCACCGTTGTTGGTGAGTTGCTGAGCGTTGACCTGCACGCAGCACCATGGGGAATCGACGGCTGTGCAATCCCCACGTCGGCGGTCCCGCTTCGCGCGGCGGCGGAGGGGGCACGACGCTGGGCGAACCCGCACGATGAGCACGTGCCAGAGCGCTACCGCGCGCTGCTTGATCGCGTTCGCGTTGCCGCCATCAAGAACCCCCGCCTTATCTCGGGAGCGGGCTTCCTGGATACCGATCTCATTCGCGGTGGTGACGGAGTCGTTGTCGCAAAGCAAGGGGCTGAGGGGCTCTGCCTTGTTGGCCTCCCGGGCTACGGCATCGCGGTGCGCACCGAGGATGGCGATGCCGCGGCTCGCTCTGGCCGCGTTGCGACAGTCGCCGTACTTGCGGCGATCGGCGCCAGCGCTGCCACAGCAGCCACGCTCGACTCGCATCGCATCGTCACCCTTGCCGATCCGCGGGATGGTACGGCGCTCGCTACGGTACGCCCTGGAGAGTCGCTCTCCGCGCTTAAGGTTTTGTAAGCGATGGCAGCGGCGAAGATGCGCAAAGAAGAGGCATGGCGGGTACTCGGACTGCCGGTGCGCCCATCAGCCTTCGCCGTAAAGGTCGCATTTCGTCGTCTGGCAAAGTCAACGCATCCCGATGCAATCGGTGGTGGCGATGCGAACACTCTGCAGTTTGCTCGAATCACCGAGGCGTATGAAGTCGCACTCGCCGAAGCGACGGCAGCTGGGCGACTTGTCGGATCGGGGCGTGCTCAGCCATTAGCAACTCCCTCACCTGCCCCTCGCCGTGCGGCGCAGCCACCTCGGCCGAAGGCTGGCGCACAACCGACAGCTAGTGCGCGTCCAGGCTCCACGACATATGACGGGGCGACGGAGGAGGAACCGGTCTGGGATGGAGCCGCCTGGGTGGGCGCTGACTCGGGTACGTACTGGACGGTCAATCCGCGCGAGTACGCCGACCCCCGCAAACATGGCCCCGAGTATCGAGCCCGAGGGAAACGCCCCGTACGCCGAACGCCGCGTGAACGAACCCAAGCGCAGTTTGTTGCGCGACCTGAGACTGCGGCGACGGCGGGTGTTGCTCGATCCACATCACTAGTCGTCGGGGCTGCCTCACTCGTTCTCATTGCCGTACTGGTGAGCGGCTCGCTTCGCCTGCTCGCTGCTGCGGCCCTCTGTGCACTTCTCGCCTACGTCGCCCTGAATTCGCGTCGCAGGTAGGATCATCCCTATGGCAACCACTCGTCGAGCAGCACTTACAGCGGCGGCACAGGAGTATCTACTCGCCTTCCGCAGCCACGGCGACGATGAGGGGGTGACCCCGTCACTCGTTGCCAAGGACCTTGAGGTGAGTAAACAGGCGGCCGCCGAGATGTTTCGCCGACTCGCTGATGACCGACTCATCACACCCTGCAGCGGGCATGCGCGGCTTTGGAAACTCACCGCCTCGGGCGAGAGTGCGGCCGATGCGGTCTTCCGACGGCATGCGCTCTTGGAGTGGCTGCTAACTGGCATCGTTGGTATGCCGTGGGCGGCGGCCGATGTCGAGGCACGCCGACTGCATGCCTCCATCTCGCCTGAATTTGAGACACGCCTCGATGAGATGCTTGGCCATCCGCAGACCTGCCCGCACGGGAATCCGATCGACCGAGCGACCGAGGCACGCCGACCGAAGGGTGAGCCGCTTGCAGCCCTTGAGGCGGGTGAGGCGGCGACCATCTATCGCGTTACCGAAGCGGCCGAGGCTGATGCTGCGCTGCTCGGCTATCTCGAGGCTCGTGGACTGGTCCCTGGCGCAAAGATCACCGTCCTCTCGCGAAGCACATCACTTGACTCACTCACGCTCGATGGTCCGATCGGCAAGGCTTCGCTCGGCCTTCGTCCCGCCGCGCTTGTACAGGTGATGCGTGGAGCTGTGGATGCGTCGCTCTTCCATCAGATTCCGGCACGCTCATGAGCGATGCTGTGCGCGTGCGCATTGCACCGAGCCCAACAGGACCATTCCATATCGGTACCGCGCGAACAGCGCTCTTCAACCTGCTCTTTGCGCGTCGCCATGGCGGCACCTACATCGTGCGCGTGGAAGATACCGATACGGCGCGCTCCACCAAGGAGTTTGAAGCCGACATTCTTGCAGGGCTCGCCTGGCTCGGCCTTGCCGCCGATGAGGGTGTAGTTGCAGAGGGGGAGCGCGGCGACCGCGGCCCGTACCGACAATCTGAGCGCAGCGAGCGCTACACCGCCGTTGCGAATGAACTCCGTGCAAAAGGGCTGACCTACCCCTGCTTCTGTACCGCCGGTGACCTCGATGCAGAGCGCAAGGCTCGTGAAGTGGCGAAACTTCCGCCGCGCTACTCCGGTCGCTGTGCCGCGATCCCTGCTGAGACCTCTGCCGCACGCATTGCCGCAGGTGAATCGGCAGCCCTGCGCTTCCGCATTAAGCCTGGGGTCGTTGTTATCGATGACCTTGTGCGCGGACGAGTAGAGATTGACACTGATGCTTTGGGGGGCGACCTCGTAATCCTGCGCGCGGATGGCACGCCGCTCTATCACTTCACGGTGGTGGTCGACGACGCCGACATGGGAATCACCCACGTCATTCGCGGCGAGGACCACCTCTCCAACACACCGAAGCACATCCTCCTCTTTGAGGCGCTCGGCGTGCCGCTCCCTAAGTTTGCCCACCTACCACTCATTTTGAATCCAGACCGAACGAAGATGAGCAAGCGCAAGAGCCAGACTGCCCTCGCGGACTATCGCGCCGAGGGCTTCTTGGTTGAGGCGCTGGTGAACTTCTTGGCACTGCTCGGCTGGTCGACCGGGAGCGAAGACGAAGTGCTCTCCATTGATGAGCTGCAGGAGCGATTCAATTTGGAACATGTGCAGAAAGCCGGCGCGGTATTCGATCGTACGCGCCTCGAGTGGCTGAACGGCCAATGGATCCGACGGTTGAGCAACGAGGAGTTGCTCGTACGACTTCGCCCCTTCTACGAGGGTGCTGCAGCAAACGGAACACTGCAGCGAGCGGCTACCGATGCAGAGATTGTTGCGTTGATTCCCCTGATCCGTGATCGAATTCCGCTCCTCTCGTCGGCGGTCACACTCACCGACTTCCTCTTCGCCACGGCTCTTGAGCATGACCGTGCGGCACTGGTACCGAAGCGTTGGGATGCTGCCACCACGCTGCAGGCGCTCGCAGCCGCTCGTCCTCTGATCGCTGAGGCGATCGGTGAGGGCGACCAGCCACTGCTTGATGCAGAGGATCCACTGGAGGTGCAGCTCCGAGCGCTCGCCGAGACCTCAGGCTGGAAGTCGGGCGATCTCTTCATGGCTCTCCGTGTCGCGGTCACGGGGCGAACGGCGACGCCACCACTCTTTGACAGCATGCGCCTCCTCGGTCGTGCGCGTGTGCTGGCGCATCTTGACGCCGCTGTCGCGCTGGTGAGCGGCAACTAGCGTTTACATGGCGATAACACCGCTCCCTCAGAGTGACGCGGTGCCAGAACGACCAATCAAGATTCTGCTGGTTGAAGATGAGCGAGCCCTTCGTGAGGCGCTCGCCGATGCGTTGACGAGCGAGGGATTCGTTGTCGCCCAAGCCGAGACCGGTGCGGCAGGGCTTGCCGCCTTTCGCGCCGCCCCACCCGACCTGATCCTGCTCGACCTCATGCTCCCCGAGATGGGCGGCATTGAGGTCTGTCGATCAATTCGGAGCAGCTCGCGCGTGCCGATCATCATGGTCACCGCAAAGGCGTCGGAGACTGATCGGATCAGCGGCCTCGATCTTGGCGCCGATGACTACGTGACGAAACCCTTCTCCTCACGCGAACTGATCGCGCGCATCCGCGCGGTGCTCCGCCGCGCAGAGGCTGGGACCAGCCCCGTTGCGGTTGGCTCGCGCCTCCGAATCGGCGAGGCGGAGGTTGACCTTGAGGGGCAACGAGTGCTGCGAGACGGCGCCGTGGTGCATCTCAAGCCGAAGGCCTTCCAGCTGCTGGCGTTTCTCATTGAGAACGCAGGTCGCGTCTATACCCGCGAGCAGCTCCTCGACAAGGTGTGGGGCTACGACTATGCGGGCGAAACGCGCACGGTTGACGTGCATATGCATGCCCTGCGTCAGGCTGTGGAGGCGATCCCCGCCGAGCCCGTGGCCCTTCAGACGGTCCGCGGGATCGGCTACGTCCTGCGCCGCCCAGCCTGACCCATACACCTCTTCTGAACGAGAGCCCCGCGCGCGGGTAGGATTGACCCCATGCGCATGAGCGAACTCTTCTTTACGACCCTTCGGGAGGATCCCGCCGACGCGGAGATGCCCTCCCACCGCCTCCTGCTCCGTGCTGGCTACATTCGACCGCTCGGCGCCGGAATCTATTCGCTCCTCCCCCTCGGCATGCGCGTCAACATGCGCGTCACCCAGGTCATTCGCGAAGAGATGAACGCGATCGGCGCTCAAGAGATGCTAATGCCGGTCGTACACCCTGCCGATCTCTGGCGCGAGACGGGGCGTTACGACCAGATCGGACCAGAGATGGGCCGATTCAACGATCGTGGCGGTCGCGACATGGTGCTGGCGATGACGCACGAAGAGGTGGTGACTGACCTACTTCGCAAGCTGATCAACTCGTGGCGCCAACTCCCACAGCAGATGTACCACTTCCAAACGAAGTGGCGTGACGAGCCACGGGCGCGCGGTGGGCTTATTCGCGTGCGCGAGTTCACGATGAAAGATGCCTATAGCGCCGACCGAGATGAGGCAGGGCTTGATCGCTCTTACAAGCTCTACTACCACGCCTATACGCGCATCTTCGCGCGACTCGGACTCGAGGCGATCGCTGTGGCCAGCGACGTTGGCATGATGGGCGGCTCACTGGCGCACGAGTTCATGGCCTTCAGCCCGTTTGGTGAAGATAGCCTCGTGCTCTGTGATGGCTGCGGTGCTGCTGCGAACCGACAGGTCGCCGTTGTGAAGCGCGAGATCCCAGCAAGCGCACCACAGGAGCCGCTCAAGGAGATCGCAACGCCAGGCGCCTCAACCATTGCTGAACTTGCGGCACAACTCAAGGTTCCTGCATCAACCTGCGCGAAGGCGGTCTTCTTCGCCGACCGTGATGGGCGACTCATTGTTGCCATCGTCCGCGGCGATGATGAGGTAGAAGAGACGAAGTTGACCAACGCCATTGGTGC
>JBDLWN010000061.1:0-3952 GCA_039804225.1 Chloroflexota bacterium | reverse complement strand
GCGAGGAGCCCAGCGGCAATCGCCGCCATCCCCGAAGCCGAAGCGATCGCGCTCTCGGCACCCTCGAGTGCAGCGAGCTTCTCTTCGAGCGCAGCGGTGGTGGGGTTGTTGGTGCGCGTGTAGAAATACTTGTTCGGCTCCCAGGCGAGCGCTCCATCGACCGCGGCCTCCTTCTCGTCGGCCGTTTCGAACGTAAATGTCGCGGTTTGATAAATCGGGAGGTTGTGGGCGCGAGTCGTCGGGTCGGCGCTTTCACCAGCGTGAACCGCCAGGGTGTCGAGCGACGCGTTCTTTAGGGGCTTCTTGCCGTCTTTCGCCATGGCGAGAGTGTAGGGGCTGGAGCGGGAGACGAGGTTCGAACTCGCGACCTTCTGCTTGGGAAGCAGACGCTCTACCAACTGAGCTACTCCCGCATGGGGGGCTGAGGATAGCGCATGGGAAGCGTGGGAGGCTACGCTCTGGGCATGGAGTTTGACCACCGCTGGCTCGGGAGAATCGGCTACGACGAGGCGCACGCCCTGCAGCGAGCGCTGCTGACCGAGCGTGCTGCGGGCCGCGGTCGCGACACCCTACTGACGTTGGAGCACGATCCGGTCATGACCCTTGGGCGTAACGCCGATCCGAATCATCTGCTGCTGGCTGAATCTGACTACGCCGCGCGCGGCATCGCTGTGCGGCACGTGGAGCGTGGTGGCGAGGTGACCTACCACGGCCCTGGGCATCTCGTGATGTATCCGATCGTGGCGCTGCGCGCGAACGGCATCTCACTTCGCGCACACATTCGCGCACTCGAGGCGGCGTTGATAGCCACGTGTGCGGCGTTCGGTATCGCAGCGGAGCGGCGTGATGGTGCACCCGGCTGCTGGGTCGGTGACCGCAAGATCGGCGCCGTTGGCGTGCGCGTGGAGCGCGGTGTCTCCTGGCACGGCCTCGCGCTCAATGTCGGTCGCGATCTTGCGCCGTTTGAGTTGATTAATCCGTGTGGACATGCCGGAGTTATTTCAACCTCGATTGCGCTCGAGCAAGATTGGGCGGCGACGGCACGCGGCGATCGTGACGCAATCGGTGCTACCTCCCCTGATCTGCAACGCGTGGCTGACCTCGTTGCCGCGGCGTACCAGGGCGAACTTGCCACATACCGCACGGGCGATAGCATCCAAGCGAACAGCGCAGTTCCTGCAGCTGCAGGGGGTTCACGATGAGCGGTGGGATCTGGGAACTGCGTCGTGATGAGATCACCGGGTGGTGGTCGGCAACGGTTGTTGATCGCGAGTTTGAGCCGCAACGCTTTCACGAAGAACGAACCTCGGGAGCACGCGACGAAGAGTGCGCCAACTGTGCACAGGCCGATGCGTCGACGGTAACGCGACGCGTGTTGCGCCAAGGCGCATTTCACTCTGTAGGTACGCGTATGGATGCGGCGGCGGGGGAATCTGGCTTTCTGACGTTGAGCGACGTTGATCGCGCCGGATCCTGGTCAACGCTGATCGCACCGGGTCGCGAACATGGCGAGCTTGACGAGGTGCCCATAGCCGTTGTCGCGAACTTCCTGACGGCGATCCGTGATCACCTGCGCAGTGCACGCGATCTTGGGGCGACCGCCTACATTCAATACGTGCGCAACGCCGGTGGGCAGGCCGGTGCCATGACCGATCACCTCTGCTTTGAGGCCTACGACCTACCGCAGGTGCCGCACCGACTCGCCGAAGAGATTGGTGGCGCGGCGCGGCTCTCCATTCGCGCTGGCGGCTGCGCCTACTGCCACCTAGTTGCGGATGAGTCGCACGGTGGGCGACGCATGCTCCATCGCGATCCGTTCGGGCTGGTGATCGCGCCATTTGCGAGCCGTTCAGCCTTTGAGACCTGGATCATTCCGAACGGGCATGGCGCCGACTTTGCCGACACCGATGCGGCGACGATCACCGGATTCGCCAGCACGCTACAGACTGCGGTCCGTGCACTGCGGGCGATCGGCATGCCCCCGTACAACCTCATGCTGCACACCGCGCCGCTGCGGGAGCGGGTCGACGGCACCTACCACTGGCACTGGGAGCTGCACCCGCGCCTGCGGCCGATTGGCGGGCTGGAACTCGCCTCGGGCATCCCGGTGGTACCAATCTCTCCTGAGGAGGCGGTTGCGGAACTCCGCCGCGCCCTCACCTAGGCGCCCTGCTATCGTTCCGCAGCACCCGCAACGTGGTCGGCAGAGATCGGCCGGCGGGGCAAAGGAGTGAGCCATGGCACGACAGGTGATGAACGCCGAAGAGATCCGCAGGGCGCTGACCCGCATCTCGCATGAAATCATTGAGAAAGAGGGGACCGACGGTCTCGTCGTCGTTGGCATCCAGCGCCGCGGCGTTCCTCTTGCCAAGGTAATTGTTGAGGCGATCAAAGAGCATGAAGGCGTCACCGTTGAGTCGGGCACCCTCGACATCAGCTTCTATCGCGACGATCTTTCAACAATCGCCGTTGCCCCAGTGCACCGCGGCACCTCGATCCCCGGCGACATCACCGGCAAGACGGTGATCTTGGTGGACGACGTGCTCTATACGGGTCGCACGATTCGCGCCGGCCTTGATGCGCTCATTGACTACGGCCGACCAAAGGCGATCCGCCTCGTCGCACTGATTGATCGCGGCCACCGCGAGTTGCCAATTCGTGCCGATCATGTTGGCAAGAACATTCCAACAACCAGCGAAGAGGTGGTACGTGTCTGCGTGAAGGAGATTGACGGCGAAGACCTGGTGAAGGTAGAGCTGCTCGCCGAACATCTCGCCGCGAACGAAGCTGCCGCCAAGGCGAAAGGCTGATTCGGCTCACGGAGGGTTGACGATGGTCACCCAGTCCGCCTCAGTCGAGGAGCGCGGCCGCCGCCATCTGCTTGACGTCGCCGGGCTCGACTGGCGCTCGCTGCAGGCGTACCTTGCCAGCGCGGGCGAGATGCAGCAGCTTCTCGACTCTCCTGCTGGCGGCAGTGACGCCCTCCGCGGCGTTGGCGTCACCACCCTCTTCTACGAACCCTCCACCCGCACGCGGATCTCGTTTGAAGCTGCCGCCACTGCCCTTGGCGCACGCGTCACCACCTTCAACGTCGCCACCTCATCCGTTGGGAAGGGGGAGTCGCTGATCGACACCGTTCGAACTCTTGAGGCGTTGCGCAGCCAGGTGATCGTGTTGCGCCATGAGCGCGCTGGTGCCCCATGGCTCGCCGCGCGTCACTTTGGCGGGAGCATCGTCAATGCGGGTGACGGCTGGCATGCACATCCAACACAGGCACTCCTCGATCTCTCCGTCCTCTCGCGCCACCTCGGTGATCAAGACGGATCGCTCGCCGGTCGACGCATCGCCATCGTCGGGGACCTGCTGCATAGCCGTGTCGTGCGCTCCAACTTGCATACGCTCACAACCGCTGGTGCCACTGTGGTGCTGACCGGACCTGCATCACTCACCACTGGATTCGCCGAGCATGCTGCGTCATTCCGCAACACGCCAGGGAGCGTGCAACTGGTTGGCAGTATCGACGAGGCGTTGAACAACGCCGATGCCGTAATGGCGCTGCGCATTCAACGTGAACGACTCACCCCTGGTGAACTTGATTCGCTTGAGGCGTATCGAGCCGCGTGGGGGCTAACATCGGCGCGACTTGCGGCACTTGCACCACGTGCCCTCGTCCTGCACCCAGGGCCAATGAACGAAGGAGTCGAGATCGACCCCGACGTTGCCGACGGCCCACGCAGCCTCGTCCTCGAACAGGTGCGCGCGGGGATCCCGATGCGCATGGCCGTTCTGCAACAGGTTGTGAGCGAGGCGCGCACATGACCGATCTCCTGACTGCGAACTTCGCTGATCACTGGGTCCTTGATCCCGTTGCGGGGCTTGCTGGTGTTGCCGATGTCAGTCTCGTGGGGGGCCAGATCGGTTCGGTGACCTGGCGTGATGGCGAAGCGGCGGC
>JBDLWN010000060.1:0-2916 GCA_039804225.1 Chloroflexota bacterium | reverse complement strand
ATAGATCAACACCCGAGCTCGATGCTGCGGCAAGGGCCCGCGAGGCTCTACGAAACGCAGAGATCGGCATTGCAGAGGCGCTCGACCCCCAGACCAATCTGCTCGTTAATGACCCCACGCGCGTAAAGAGCCTCCTACTGGCCGCGGTGGCCGACCTCAATCTTGCGCAATCTGGTGGCGGCCCAGCCGCACAAATCACAGCGTTGCGAGAGCAAGCCACAGAGACGCTGAACAAAATCTTCCTTGTGAACGCGACGTCGCCAATTGAGCTGTTTAACTTTGAGGCTGCGGGCGCCACCGTTGAGATTCAAGCGATCGCTCAAGGCCCCGACGGCCGACCCTACGTTATCGACAAGGTGACAGGTGCGGTCTATCGCATTGATGCAGAGCGCGGTCGCGCAACCGTGGTGTATCAACCAGGGTTTGACCTCTATGGCACGCGCACCGGCCGTGCACTCTTACTCGCTGCATCGGGCCCCGATCTTCTGGTGTTTGACGCCTCCTCTAACCTTTGGCGCTGGCGCCCGTCAGACGGAGCGGGCAAGGGGACGCTGGTCAAACTCCGTGTTCGAGACGGGGAGCTGTGGGGGAGCGACATCAAGGCGATCGTCGGGTTCGCAGCCGACCCGGGAACCGGGCTCTACCGCCTCTACGTTGTTGATCCGTCTGCGCGCCAGATCTTGCGGTACCAGCCAGCACCAGACGGCACAGGCTACCCAGCAACGCCGACGGCCTACCTGATCAATCCTCTGTCACTTGGCGCGATGACGGGCATTGCAATCGATGGCGATGTCTATATGACGAGTGACGGTGCGCTACGCCGATACTCCGGCGGGGCGCCCGACGATTGGGCTCCAGCGGTAATCGGTGATGAGCTGCTCCGCCCCACCCTCACCCCAACGCTCGTGATGTCAGCAGGGGCGGCTCGCACAGGTATCGTCTACGTTTGGGACAACAGCGCGCAGCGCGTCATTGCCTATAGCAAGGCCGCATCCGGCGCGATGTTGGCGCAGTATGTGATTACCGACCAGGATGCGCCGATCGGAGAGGTTCTTGGCGGATACATCCTCCCCGCGTCGGACGGCGGCGCACCAACGTTTGTTTGGGCTGAATTGGGTCGAGTCCGTAGCGCGGTGCTTGGAAAACCGGTCACGCCAGAACCAGGGGCTAGCGCTCAACCAACACCCGACCCCGTTATCGAGACCCCAATCCCTACACCATAAGCGTGCGATCATAGGGCGATGGAGCTACGACGCGCGGTGGTTGAAGGAATTCGCATCCAGATGATCTCTGGGACGCACGTGATGCTCCTGCGCGATGCCGAAGAGGCGCGCTATCTGCCGATTCCGATTGGGCCAAACGAAGCTAGCGCCATCGCGTATCACCTACAGGGCATCACACCAGAGCGTCCACTAACGCACGACACGGCACTCCGCACGATTCGTACCCTTGGCGCTTCACTACGAGAGGTGCGCATCACCGAAGTGCGCGACGAGACATTCCGCGCACAGATGCTCTTAGTGGCGCCGAGTGGAGAAGAGGCAACGCTCGATGCGCGGCCGAGCGACGCAGTTGCACTCGCACTACGCGCAGAGGCGCCGATATTCATCTCTGCGGAGCTACTCTCAGCCGAGGGAATCGTCCCCGAGGCTGCCGAAGAGGAACGGCTCTCGCTCTTCCGCGACTTTGTTAATTCACTTGATGGCGAGGAGCCACCAGCCACGCGATAGAGCTACTTGTTTAGTAGCGCCCGGCCTTTCGCAAGCGCTTGAGAGCGATTAGCCCAGAGCCCAATACGCAGCGACCAGAAGTCGCGAATAGCGCGCGTAATGACAGAGAGGCGCGCCCCCGTAGGTGAACCAGCGGTGCGCGGGTAGTGTGGTACACCAACCTCAAGAATTCGTACACCTGCGAGTCGCAAACGAATGAGCAGCTCCGCGGAGAAGAATGCACTATCAGAGTGCACGCTGATGCCACGTAGGGCATCGCGGCTGAAGAGTTTCGCCGCGCAATCGACGTCGCGAACGCTGAGCCCGAACCAGATCCGATTCGCAATGCGATACAAGGTCGCGTAGATCAGACGCAGCGGTGGATCGGCGCGGTGCAGTCGATACCCAATCACCACGGGCGACCCCGTTTCCTGTGCGCCATCAACGAGGCGCGCAAGATCGGCGACACGAAACTGTCGATCACCGTCGGTGTAGGCGAGGTGGCTATACCGCGCCGCTGCAAAACCTGAGCGAAGTGCCCCGCCATAGCCGCGGTTTACCTCGTGTCGCACCAAACGAACGACGCCAGCATGCCGCTGCACCAAGCGCTCAGCTACAGCAGCGGTGTTATCGCGCGAGCCGTCGTCAACAAGAATGACCTCATACGTTGTGGCGAGGTTCGGGAGCGCTGCGAGCGCATCGTCAACGAGCGCCTCAAGGTTGTCGGCCTCGTTGTGACAGGGAAAGAAGAGCGAGAGCTCCTGCAGTGGCACCTTCCACAACCCCCTTCACGGCTACACTCGGCAAATGACTCCGCAGACGGCCCGTCGACCAACCGAGCAGGTCAGCCTTCGCACCATTGCGCTGATTGCTGCGCTTGGGATTCTCTTGCGGCTGATCATCGCATACGTCGCACTCCCCCCAGACGCAGGATTTGCTGCCGACCTGAACTCATTCCGATCGTGGGCATCTGAGCTAGGGACTCGTGGGCCGTGGGGCTTCTACACCCGCGGAATCTTTGTCGACTATCTCCCCGGGTACATGTGGGTCCTCTGGGCACTCGGATCGGTTGGCGCACTCTTCACTGGCAGCACGGACCCCGGGGCACTTGTGAAACTCCCCGCAATCCTCGCCGACGGCCTACTCGTGCTCGCAACGGCGCGACTCGCCGCCGATCTCGGCGCGCCGCGCCGCGGCCAACTTCTCG
>JBDLWN010000059.1:0-21921 GCA_039804225.1 Chloroflexota bacterium | reverse complement strand
CGAAGAAGAGTGGGGTGTCGTCAAGTGGGGTGCGCAGCAGCGCGATGAGAGTGTCGGCCCACGCAAAGGTGATCGCGGCTCCTACGATGACTGCCGCAAGTGCGACGGCGACTCGCCGACGCAGCTCCTTAAGGTGCTGGAGAAGCGGCGCTGGTGCGTCGCCGATCTCCCTCGCTTGAGTCATGATCAATTCGAACCGACGTTACGCCTTTCGCTTCGTCCTCGAGGCTGTGGCGCGCTTTGTCGACTTATTGGCACGTGGTTTGGCTGGTGCAGTTGAGGTGCCGGAGGTTGCATCTTTAAACTCGCGGAATGAGTTCCCCACAGCCTTGCCAATCTCTGGGAGCTTCCCTGGCCCAAAGACCAGCAGCACAACGGCAAGGATCAGGATCAGTTCGAATGGTCCGACGTTTGGCATTGACAACCTCCTCGTAGTGGGCTGGCGCCCTTAGGGGGCGAGTATAGCGAGGCGACGCCCCCACTCTGCTGCTGCAGCGCCCAGCGCCTCTTCTACCCGCTCGTCTGCCGCGCCAGCGTCTGAGATCCCGCGCCCGACGTTCACGAGCAGCCCCCTCCCCGCGCCACCGTTGCCAGGGGCGGTTCGAGCGCCGCCATCAGCGATGACCGCCTGCACCTCGCCCCCCTGTGCGCCGACACCAGGAACCAGCAGAGGAAGCCCCGGGGCCGCCGCTCGCACCATGCGAAGTGCCGCCACATCGGTCGCACCCACGACCAGACCAATACGACCGGCTACCCCCTCCGCGCGACGCGCAGCGAGTCGTCCGACTCGCTCCGCCAGCGTCTCTTCTGGGTCGATGTCGCTGGCGCCAACTCGAAGGCTCTGCAGCTCACCCGATTCAGGATTCGATGTGCGGCAGAGGAGGTAGGTGAACTTGTCTTTGCGATCAAGAAGGGGGGCTAGCGCACCGATCCCGAGATACGGATTGGCCGTCACAGCATCGGCGCCCAGAACGTCGAAGAGTGCTACACCTTGAGCTGCAACCGTTGCGCCAATGTCACCGCGCTTTGCATCAACGATGAGTGGGATCTCTGATGGGATCTGCCGCCGCACGTGCTCGGCCAGTCGGATCCCCTCGCTACCGAGCGCCTCAAAGTAGGCAAGGTTCATCTTGAACGCAGCCGCGTGCGGAGCTGTTGCTGCGATCAGCGTATCAATCCACCGCTCAATACCAGCATGCGATTCACGGAAGGTCACCGGAAGGGTTGATGGGACCGGATCAATACCAACACAGAGAGTTGAGCCTGCTCGCTTTGTGGATGCATCGAGGAGATTGAGGTAGCGGGTCATGGCGCTGGGCTCTCTGTGACTGGCGCCGTATTCAAACTCCCCCATGCTGGTCGAACATTTGGATCTACGGGATCACGGAGCGGGCTCACGATCACCGGTGGGTTCGGCAGACCCGATGGCGCAACGCTAAATGAGGCGAGGTTGAGAGTCGCCTGACTACCATTCGCAGAGAGGTACGCCAGCTGTGCCCCGCTCGGTGACCAGGCTGGAGCCCACGACTTGCCAGTTCTGGTGATCTCAAGCACAACTTCACCGGTCGTCGAGTTCATGATTACCACATCAGTGCCGCGCGACGACATGCGTGTGGCGGCGATCCAGCGACCATCTGGGCTGATGGCTGGCTGCACGAGTCCCTTCTCGCCGATGCGCGCGGTGCTCTTCTTGGCGATGTTGTAGCGAATGATGCGCGACGACGATGTGCCCTCCGAGAGACCGTTCTGGACGTAGTAGATCGCTTTGCCGTCGGGGCTCCAGGCGGGATCCTGATGCCCAAACGGTGCGATGTATGGAAGTGGTGGCGTTGAAATGGATGAGCCATCACTGCTCAGGATGCGGACTACGACAGTCGTGCCGAGGCTACGACCTCGGTAGTCGGTTGCAACCGCGATCCGCCCATCGCTCCCGATTGCTGGACCGTACATGAAGCCAGACCAGTTCAACGCTGGTCGAGTGCCGAGAATCAGTCCGTCAAAGATCTCCTCTTCGCTGCCGCCATACGCCGAGAGCCGCAGCAGCGTGGGAACCTTCATCTCGTATTTTTTCACACTACCGCTGGCAAGCAGGAGGCCGCCAGTTTCTGTGCGGTATCGAATGGCATAGAGCCAGACGCCGTCGGTGCTCCAGGCAAGGTCCGAATCGGTCGTCGCAGTCGTCAGCTGGCGCAAACCACTCCCACTAACGCTCCAGATTGAGCCGCCCCGCCCGAAGGCAATCGTTCCGTCAACACTGATCCCCGCCGTTACCTCTGGGCCACCATCTGGGTTTTCTGAGGAGGCTGGGGTGCTGAGTGACAGGCTTACGAGGCTCCCCGCTGCCAGGAGTACAAGCAGAAGAGTCGCGATGATCGGGGCGGGGCTGAGTGATCGAGGCTTACCACCATCCCTGCTCATCAAGTCGCGATTTGTTGGCGGCTTCGCGCCATGGAAAGGTTGCGGTGCAGCTCGACGCGAGCGCGGCAGTGGTCGAAGTGATCGCTTCTCACTCATACCCTCTCCCCCATCGCAGCGGGTCGCAGATCAACAACGTGGACCTCAATCCGTGCAGTCCCACGATAGGTCCGCTGGACGGTTCGCACGACAAGGTCAACGGCGCTCCCCGCCAGCCGGTCCGCATCTGGTCGACCGAAGGCCATCGCTTCAACCGCTGCGCCGTCCAACGAGAGCGTCAGGCGTGCATGGCGGCCATCTCCTACTAAGCGCACCGCCGTGAGCGGCACCTCTCGCAGAAGGAAGGTGGGCTCGGGGTTCCCCATCCCGGTCGGTGCGAGGTGATCCGCGAGCGCGGCAAGGTCAGTTGGAGAGCGGCTGCCGATCGGTGCTGCGAGATCCACTGTCAACTCTGGTGTGCGCGCCGTGGCCTGACCGGCGCAAGTGGCACTCAGCCTCGGAAGAAGGTTGGACCACGCCTCCGCCACAAACGAACAACCTCCGGCACCGTCATGGCCGCCATGTCGAATCAGCAGATCACTCGCCTCTTGCAGAGCCGCCGCTACACCGAAGCCCTTTGGAGCGCGTATCGACGCACGAAGTGGGGCGCTACTGCCATCGTCATGCGCTACCAGCGCCGGTCGCCCCGTCTCTTCGCTCAGGCGACCAGCAATCAAACCGATAAGCCCCACCGACCAAGGGCCGCGCACCGCGACGAGCCCATCGCCCAGATATGCGCGCGTATCATCGCGTGACGATCCTGTCGCGAGGCCGAGCAGTGCTCGTGCCTCGTCAATTGCCACCTTCGTCAACTCTTTCCGCTCAAGGTTGATCTCCTCCAGCAACGTTGCCAGTTCAGCCGCTTCGGCAGGATCTTCGGTGGTGAGGAGCGCCAACGCTGGTGCAGCGTCGCCGATACGCCCAGCAGCATTGATACGTGGTGAGATGGTGAAGCCAGAAACTTCCGCGCGATACGGCGGCTCAGCACCGGCCGCACGAAGGAGCGCGGCGATTCCAACAGGCATCGTGCCGGCACCATTCATCACCTTTAGCGCGGAGCGCACAATCACTCTGAACTCGTTGGCGACTGGGACCATGTCCGCGATGCCGCCAACCATTGCGAGCACAGAGAGCTCCGCCAAGAGCTCACGACGCTGCGGATGATCGGCCAAGATCCCTTGCGCAATTTTGAAGGCAAGTCCGCTTCCCGCTAGATGTGGGAACGGATAGATGGAGTCAGGCCGATTCGGATTCACGAGCCAGGCGGCCCGCGCCGGTTCTGGCGGCACCGCGTGGTGATCAATGATGCCAACGAGAATCCCCGCCTCTTGCGCCTCGGCCACGCGCACGCGATCGGCGGTGCCGCAGTCGACTGCGAGGATCAGCTCAACACCGTCTTCACTCGCCGCAGCAATTGCCCCCTCAGGAATGCCGTGGCCGTCACCATCACGTTGCGGGATGTACCCCTCGGCGATCGCCCCGATCGCGCGGAGTGCTCGAATCATGATTGCCGCCCCAGTGAGTCCGTCAGCATCAAAGTCGCCCACCACAAGTACGGGCTCCCCCACTTCGCCGGCGGCTCGCAGGCGCGCAATCAGGCCCGTCGCATCAGGAAGAAGGTGCGGATCGTGCAGGGTGCGGTCGTTGCGATCAAGGAATTGGCGCGCGAGCAGCGGGTCGGCAAGTCCGCGGCTCTGGAGGAGTGTCGCGAGCGAGAGGTGCAAGTTCTTAGGGATTAACAGTTCAGTGAAGAGCTGCAAGAGTTCCGTGCTTACCTGAACGTCGCCGTCGGCGGCAGGATGTAGGGTTGCGACCGGCTCAAGGCGCCAGGCCCGCGCTGGCACCCTACGCCGTGCGGGTTCGAGCGGCTGCCGCCTTACGAGCCTGCGTGCGCTCCTCCCACCAGACAAGAAGTGGGCTGGCGTTAAGGATGGACGAATAGGTACCCGAAAGGATGCCGACAAAGAGGGCCAGCACGAACGTGCGAATAGATCCGCCCGCAAAGACGAGTAGGGTGAGGAGCGTGATCAGCACGGTCGCTGTGGTGTTGAAGGATCGGCCCAGCGTCTGCACGATTGAGTGGTTGACGATATCGCCATAGGGAGCACCTGCATGTCGAATCAGATTCTCGCGAACGCGGTCAAAGACCACGATGGTGTCGTGCACCGAGAATCCGATGATGGTGAGCATAGCGGTCACAAAGAGGGCATCGATTTCAATACCTGCAACGGTGCCCGCAATCGCAAAGAAGCCCACCGTGACGATGACGTCATGGAGGAGTGCGACTAGGGCTGCCATGCCGAATCGCAGGTTGCGGAAGCGGTAGGTCATCCAGAGCACGATTCCGATTGAGCCAAGGACGACGAGGAGGAGCGCCTGCTGCGTCAGGTCTTGGCTAATGACCGGACCGACCGTTGAAACCGATCCCTCTTCAGCAATCGGTCCGATCGCGGCGACTACCGCCTCACGAATGGCCTGGAGCTCGGCACCAGCATTATCAATCTGATCCTGACCGATCTGAAGATCAAGCGGCTTCGTTCGTACGATCAAGAAGCCGGTGCCTGCCTCCGTAACGGTCGCCTCTTCGTGGCCAGCGCTGGCGACCGCCGCCTGCACCACAAGTGGGTCGGCTGGGCTCTCCGGACGGAACTCCCAGATGGTGCCGCCCGTGTAGTCGATGGAGAACTTCAAGCCAATAGTGCCACCCGAGATAGGCGTCGCCAATGTGAAGATAAGCCCCGGGATCGTAATGAGCAGCGAGAAGAGGAAGAACCAGCGCTTGCGCGCAATGATCTTATCCATGCAAGGCCCCCCGATCGAGTGCGTCAAGATCGCCCTTCGCTACTCCATACAGATACGGCGAGGCGAAGCGCTTCCGCGCGATCACAGCGCGCAGGATCAGACGCGTCACGGTTATGGCGGTAAAGAGCGAGCAGAGCACACCGATGATGAGGACGAGGGCGAAGCCCTTAATCGTGGACGAGCCGAAGTAGAAGAGGATGAACGCAGTGATCAGGCTCGAGACGTTTGAATCCAGGATTGAATTCCAGGCACGGTTGAAGCCCGCCTCGACGGCAGGGACGATCCCCTTCCCAATGCGCAACTCTTCTTTGGTTCGCTCAAAGATCAAAATGTTCGCATCGACCGCCATGCCGATGGAGAGAACAAAGCCAGCGATCCCAGCGAGGGTCAAGGTGACGGGAACGAGCCGGAAGATTGCCAAGACAATGATCACGTAGAAGATCAGCGCAACGTTAGCGACCGCACCAGCCAAGCGATAGTGCATCAGCATGAAGAGGAAGACGAGCAAGATCCCGACGGCGCCAGCAAAGATCGCTTGCCCAAGGAAGGATGCGCCAAGGGTTGCTTTAACGTCGGTGACACCAACTTCTGCGATGGGGAATGGGAGCGAGCCAAACTTCAATATGGTAACCAGATTCGTCGCTTCCTCTACGGCGAATCCGCTCGCGCCAGGTCCCGAGATCTGTGCCTCGCCACCCGTGATCGCGCTCTGAATGTACGGAGATGACTTCACAGCGCCGTCGAGAACGATCGCAAAGTAGGAGCCGATGTTCGCTTTCGTCCAGGTGGCGAAGAGCTCAGCGCCCTCAGACTTGAGCTTGAACGAAACAACACGACGTCCGGACTCGTCAATCTGCACCGCTGATGACTCAATCTGGTCGCCGGAGAAGAGCGGCTTAAGGGTGGTGTCGCTGAGGGTCTCGCCCTCGACAGGAACCGGCTTTACGCCGTCGGTAGGCTGGCCCGTTGCGGTGTTAAAGAAGCCGTAGACATCGCGCGGAAGTGGCACGAGGTCAAGGCGACCGGTTGTGCCGAGGAGGGCGCGGATGGAATCAGGATTCGTGACGCCTGGTAGTTCTACCACGATGCGGTCGGAGCCTTGGGTCTGAACGAGCGGCTCGGAAACGCCGGTGCTGTTAACACGGCGCTCAATGATGTCGCGGATGGTGGCGAGGTCGGCAGCCGTCGCGCTGACGCCATCAATTGGCTGCACCTGGTACTCCACGCGAAGCCCTCCGCGCAGGTCAAGGCCAAGCTTGGTCTCAATCAAGCGCGTGCCGCCAGCTGTCCCGCCCGCGGGGAGGCTGAGATTTGGGAGTAGATCAATAGCCAGCGCTAGAAGCGCTGTAGCCAAGATGAGGTACGGGGTGATCTTTCGCATTGCCGAGAATCCTAGCAGGGGCGCGCGTCAGACCCGTTCAGCCTCGATCCACGCCGAGGGCCGTGAGAATCCGTGCGGCAAGAGCCTGATCGACTCCTGGAACCTCGGTGAGCGCCTCCACCGGCGCGGCGGCGATTCCTGCCGCTGATCCGAACCGACGTAAGAGCGCCTTGCGCTTCGTTGGGCCGAGTCCCCGGATACCGTCGAGCCGGCTCGCCGTCGCAGCCCGACTGCGCAACGTGCGGTGATATCCGATAGCAAATCGGTGCGCCTCGTCGCGCAGTCGCTGCAAGAGGCGTAGCCCAGGATCGGTGGCGGGGAGAAGGATCGGCGCGGAGGCGTTGCGCAGCCAGAGCTCTTCGCGCTCTTTGGCGAGGCCAACGACCGGAATCGTCAAGCCGGCAGCATCGAGCACAGCGGCCGCAGCAGAGACCTGTCCGCGACCGCCATCAATCACCAGCAGGTCTGGAAGACTCCATGCGCGTGACTCCGCTTCACCGTTTCGTTGCGTCCCATCCGCCACGGCGCGGGCGAAGCGGCGCGTGAGCGCCTCAGCGTGTGCTGCAAAATCGTCCTGCCCCGTCACGCCCTTGATGCGGAAGCGGCGGTACTCCTTCGGCGCTAGCTGACCCTCTTGCGCAACAGTTAGCGATGAGACGGTAAATGCACCCTGAATAGTGCTCACATCAACGCACTCAATGCGCGACGGCGACGCGTCAAGGCTGAGCGCCACGGTGAGCGCTGAAAGCGCCGCGTCGGCGCGCTCACGGTCGGCATCCTCTTCGGCCTCGCGGCGAATCAGCCACTCCTCTGCGTTGCGCTCGGCCAGCCGAACGATACGTGCCCGATCTCCTCGCTGCGGCACACGCATCTCGACGCGACCCTCTCGGCGTGCCGAGAGGAACTCAAGGATCTCGGGATCGCTCACCTCAGTAGCAGTCGCAATTGAGGGTGGGATCTCGCCTGCGCGGGCGTAGTAGCTCGCGGCAAATCCTGCGAGGAGCTCTGCATCGCCCGAATCTCCAGCCTCGACGCGGTGAACATCGCGGCCGACCAAGGCTGAGTCGCGAATTTGGAAGCAGGCGATCGCAACGTGGCGTCCGTGCCGCGCAATTCCGAGCACATCCTCATCTGCGCGACCTGAGGTTGGAACCTTCTGCTCGTCAAACGTCGTCTCAAGGGAGAGCACCGCGTCACGAATACGCGCAGCGTCTTCAAATGCCTCGCGTTCCGCGGCAGACTCCATCCGCGTGGTGAGCATGGCGATGGCGGCTCGGGAACGACCACCAAGGAAGAGTTGCACTCCATCAATCTCGCGTTGGTAATCGGCCACCGGAATATTGCCGAGGCAGGGTCCTTGACAGCGCTTCAAGTCGTAGAGAAGGCAGGGTCGATCGAGCGCACGCTCCATCGGCTTGATCGCAACTTCGCAGGTACGGAACTGAAAGAGGCGCTTGATCGCCTCCATGGCGGCGTTCACTGAGCCTGGTGTGGTGTATGGACCGAAATAGCGCGAGCCGTCGCGTACGAGACGGCGGGTGCGCTCCACACGTGGATACGGGTCGGCAGTAACGCGAATGTAGGGGTAGCTGCGATCGTCGCGAAGTCGAATGTTGTACTTCGGGAGATGCCGGCGTACGAGTGTGGCCTCAAGCAGAAGCGCCTCTTTCGTGGAATCGGTCACTGTCCAGTCGAGAGTGGCAACCTCGGCGATCGCGTCGCGAATGCGGTGTGCGCCTGGCTCCCCTCCCGCCTGCCAGTAGCTGCGAACGCGCTGAGTGAGGTGCGTCGCCTTACCGACGTAGATGATCTTCCCCGCACTATCCGAAAAGAGGTAGACGCCCGGAGCGTCGGGGAGAACCTTCAACGCCGCTGCGATCGCGTCTGGGACACTGGGTGCAGGGAGGCGTTCAGGCGCCATCGCACGACCCAATTCGACCACGGAGTGCCTCTCGGCGATTCAAGATGCGCAGGATCTCATCGAGCGCCTCACGGAGTTCAATCACCGCTTCGCCAGAGGCGATGTCGGCGAGTCCGTCTCCTGGCCCGAGTGCAGCGCGAACTGCAACGACGCCCTTTCGCAAGGCGAGGCCGTGCGCGTCGCGAAGCTGTGTTGTCCAGGCGCGATATGGCAGGAATCTGGCGCGGGCACGCTCATCAACGAGCTCATCGAGGATGCGCTCCAGCAGTTGGGCGGCGCGTAATCCGGCCTGGTCGAGTGCTGGATCGGCGTGTCGAGGGAGAGCCGGCTCAGCCATCGCTACTCCAGCGAATGGATTGGCTCGCCCTTCAGCGCAAGGGTCAGATAGCGCCCGGTGTGACTTCGCTTCACCTTGGCAACCTGCTCAGGTGTCCCCTCTGCGATGAGTTCGCCGCCGCGGCTTCCGCCATCAGGGCCGAGGTCAATAACCCAGTCGGCCGTCTTGATCACGTCAAGGTTGTGCTCAATCACGATGACGCTGTTGCCGCCATCAACGAGGCGATGCAGCACATGCAGCAGTCGTTCGACATCTGCGAAGTGCAGCCCGGTGGTTGGCTCGTCGAGGATGTACATCGTGCGACCGGTTGAACGACGGGCGAGCTCCGTGGCCAACTTGATGCGCTGTGCCTCGCCGCCCGAGAGCGTCGTTGCCGCCTGGCCGAGGCGTAGATAGCCGAGACCAACCTCGCTCAACGTCTTCAGACGATTACGAATCGCTGGGACGGCGGAGAAGCGTTCAAGGGCATCCTCCACCTGCAGCTCTAGGACATCGGCAATCGTCATCCCCTTCCACGTGACCTCGAGCGCCTCGCGGTTGTAGCGCTTCCCCTGGCACGTTTCACACGGCACATACACGTCGGGGAGGAACTGCATCTCGATCTGCAAGATGCCGTCGCCAGAGCAGGTCTCACAGCGGCCGCCCTTCACGTTGAAGGAGAAGCGACCAGCTGAGTAGCCGCGCAGGCGTGCCTCTTGTGTGGCGGCGAAGAGCTCACGAATGGGCGTGAAGAGTCCGACATAGGTGGCGGGGTTTGAACGTGGCGTACGGCCGATTGGGCTCTGATCAATCTCAATCACCTTGTCGATCTCATCCAGGCCCGTGATGCGGTCGTGCGCCCCTGGTCGATCTTTCGCTCCGTGCAACTTGCGTGCGAGTGCCTTCTGCAAGATGTCGGTAACAAGGGTGCTCTTACCGCTCCCAGAGACACCGGTTACGGCAACGAACTCTCCGAGTGGGAATGCCACATCTAGTTCACGAAGGTTGTGCTCACGGGCACCCTTCACGGTGATCGCCTTGCCGCTCCCCTTGCGACGCGTCTTTGGGACGGCAACCGCGCGGTCACCACGGAGATAGGCGCCAGTCACCGAATCTTTCGCCGCAAGCAGATCCTTGAAGGAACCATTTGAGACCAAGCGGCCGCCCATCTCCCCTGCGCCAGGCCCAATGTCGACGACCCAGTCAGCGGTGCGAATCGTCTCTTCGTCATGCTCTACGACGAGCACCGTATTGCCGAGATCGCGCAGGCGCAACAGTGTGGCGATCAGACGCGCGTTATCTCGCTGGTGCAAACCTATTGAAGGTTCGTCCAGAATGTAGAGGACCCCGACCAACCGTGAGCCGATCTGCGTTGCCAAGCGAATGCGCTGCGCCTCTCCGCCCGAGAGTGTCGTTGCAGAGCGGTCAACTGTGAGGTAGTCGAGGCCAACATCAACGAGGAAGCCGGCGCGCTCACTGATCTCCTTGATGACCGCCTTGGCGATCGTGCGCTCCCGCTCACCGAGCGCCTTGGAGAGCGAGTTGATCCAGGGGACGAGTTCACCAATCGGCATCGAGGCAACTTCGGCAATGTTTCGTCCGTCGATGCGCACAGCGAGGATCTCTGGCTTCAGGCGGCGGCCCTTGCAGTCGGGGCACGGCCTGCTGACCATATAGCGCTCAATCTCTGCACGAACGAGCTCAGAGTCGGTCTCTTTATGTCGGCGCTCGAGGTTCGCGATGATCCCCTCAAATGCCGCCTTATAGGTGTTGGTGTAGCTCGAGTTCTCGTACGTCACCGTGAAGCGGTCTTCACGCGCCGCATTCAGCAGATAATCGAGCGCACCCTTCGGTAGATCTCCTAGCGGTGTCTTCGGATTCCACCTCTTCGCCTTCATTGCGGCGGTAACGACCTTCAAGTACCAGCTCCCCTCGGGCGAGCGGGACCACGGAATCAGGCCGCCGTTGAGCACCGACTTCTCTGGATCAATGACGCGCTCCTCATCAACCTCGAGACGGAAGCCAAGGCCGGTGCACGTCTCGCAGGCGCCATGCGGGGAGTTGAAGCTAAACGAGCGCGGCTGCAGGTCATCGATCACCGTGCCGTCGTAGGCGCACCCGAGCTTCTCACTGAAGAGTCGCTCTTCAAACAAGGGCTTCTCCTTCTCAGCGGGTGCTGGGGCCACGATGGCGAGCCCCTCTCCCAACTTGATCGCCGTCTCTACCGAGTCGGCGAGTCGGCTCCGATCTGGGATCGGGAGTGGCTTCCCCTTCTCATCGACTGGGTGCTGGACGACGAATCGATCCACGATGACCTCAATGGAGTGGCGCTTCTTCTTGTCGAGCTTCGGTAGATCATCAGCGCCCAAGTCGTACTGGATCCCGTCAACACGCACGCGACTAAAGCCCGACTTGCGCGCCGCCTCATACATGCGCTCCCCTTCACTCTTCCGATCGCGCAAGAGTGGGCCGAGCACGAGGATTCGGGTGCCGTCAGGGAGCTTGAGGATCTCGTCAACAATTTGGTCGAGCGAGACGCGACTGATCGGACGGTCGCACTTTGGGCAGTGCGGGGTGCCGGCACGCGCGTAGAGGAGTCGGAAGTGATCCCAGATTTCGGTGATGGTGCCGACGGTTGAACGTGGATTGCGCGACGAGCCTTTCTGGTCAATGGAGATAGCGGGTGAGAGCCCATCAATAGAGTCAACGTCAGGCTTCTCCATCTGCCCAAGGAACTGGCGTGCGTACGCAGAGAGGCTTTCGACGTAGCGACGCTGACCTTCGGCGTAGATGGTGTCGAAGGCGAGGCTCGACTTTCCTGAGCCAGAGATGCCCGTGACTACAACGAGCTGATCGCGCGGGATGTCGAGGTCAATCCCCTTCAGGTTGTGCTCACGGGCGCCGCGAACAGAGATCTTGTTCTGTCCCACAACTACCCCCTTCGCTTCGGCCGCTCACCACGGCGCTTGATCACATTCGGCGTCACGCTCGGATCCCAGGTGCGCCGACGAACAGGCGCCTCGGTCGTTGTCGGTGTGCCTGCATCTGGGATCGTAGCGGTCTCCTCCTGATGCTCGTCGCGGAGCCCTGGAAGCCAGTCGGCAGCCGTATCCAACGCTGGGGCAACGAGCGTGCGTGCCGCGGCACCAATTCCCTGCAGGGCCGTCTTTGCAGGAGCAACTCGTCGGCTTCCACCCTGTGCCTCGCGGGCGGCGCGCTCTGCCGCGCGCTCAATTGCCGTGGCCGCATCCTCTTCAAGCACCGCTGTGCGCAGCATTCGGATCTCATCGCGAATCGCCGCCGCGCGCTCAAACTCAAGTGCCTTAGAGGCGATTTTCATCTGAGCCTCAAGCTGCGACACGAGCTTCTCAATTTCGCTGCGCCCGACCTCGCTCAGGGCGCCGCCGCGCTTCCCGCCAGCGTAGGTGTCAGCCTTCTCAGCAATGCTCTTGAGCCGATCGTTCAAATCACGAATCGGCTTGGAGATCGTGGTGGCGGTGATGCCATGGTCGATGTTCCACTGCTCCTGGATCGCACGACGTCGATCGGTCTCAGAGATTGCGATCTTCATGGAGTCGGTCATCTTGTCGGCGTAGAAGACCACCTCGCCGCCGGTGTTACGCGCCGCTCGTCCCACCGTTTGGATCAATGCCCAAGCGGATCGCAGGAAGCCCTCCTTATCAGCGTCGAGGATTGCCACCAGTGTCACCTCAGGGAGGTCAATCCCCTCGCGAAGCAGGTTGATGCCGACAATGACGTCAAAGACGCCGAGGCGCAGATCACGCAAGATCTCAATGCGCTCGAGCGTGTCAATTTCACTATGGAGATAACGCACACGAATTCCCGCCTCTTCGAGGTAAGACGAGAGCTCTTCGGCCATGCGCTTGGTGAGCGTCGTAACGATCACGCGCTCCTTCTTCTTGACCCGACCTTGGATGCGCTCAAGGAGGTCGTCAATCTGACCCTTGGTGGGAAGCACGGTGATATGCGGGTCTACCACCCCTGTCGGCCGAATCATCTGCTCAACAACTTGGTTTGCGCGCTCGCGCTCATAGCTCCCCGGCGTTGCAGAGACGTAGATGGCCTGGCGCACGCTTGACTCAAACTCCTCAAAGGTCAGTGGTCGATTGTCGAGCGCACTCGGCAGTCGGAAACCGAAGTCCACCAGGATCTCCTTGCGCGAGCGGTCGTTCTTGTACATACCTACGACCTGCGGAATGCTCATGTGGCTCTCATCTACCACCAGGAGCCAATCGGCTGGGAAGTAGTCGAGTAGCGTCCACGGACGGGAGCCGGGCTCGCGGCGCGAGAGGTGCCGCGAGTAGTTCTCGATCCCTGAGCAGAAGCCAACCTCGCGCATCATCTCCAGGTCAAAGGTCGTGCGCTGGCGTAGCCGGGCCGCCTCAAGCACCTTGCCGCTTCCCTCTAGCTCGCGGCATCGACTCTCCATCTCAACCTCAATGTCACGAATGGCCTCGGCGAGCTTGTCGGCTGGTGTCACATAGTGCGTCGCTGGGTAGATGGTCATCTCGTTGCGCTCTGCCAAGATCTCGCCGGTGAGCGGGTCCACCTCGGCGATGCGCTCCACTTCGTCACCGAAGAACTCCACGCGCAGGATTGTCTCCTCGCCGGCCGGCTGCACCTCGAGCGTGTCGCCGCGCACGCGGAACTTGGCGCGACCGAGGGTAGCGTCGTTGCGCTGGTACTGCAGATCAACGAGATGGCGTAGTACCGCATCACGGCGATACTTCCCCGACTTGCGCACCTTGAGCACGGTGGCGCCGTAGTCAACCGGGGCACCAAGGCCATAGATGCACGATACCGACGCGACGATGATCGTGTCGCGACGTTCAAAAAGCGCCTTGGTCGCGGCATGCCGCAACTGATCGATCTCGTCATTGCGGCTTGAATCTTTCTCGATGTAGGTATCCGATCGTGGGAGGTAGGCCTCCGGCTGGTAGTAGTCAAAGTAGGAGACGAAGTATTCGACGGCGTTCTCGGGGAAGAACTCCTTCAACTCGGCATAGAGCTGGGCCGCAAGCGTCTTATTGTGTGCGAGGACGAGTGTTGGTCGCTGAACCTGCTGGATGACGTTGGCTATGGTAAAGGTCTTCCCCGTGCCAGTTGCCCCGAGAAGAACCTGGTGATGGAGGCCGCTGTTCAGCCCCTGCACCAACTCCGCGATGGCGGTTGGCTGGTCACCGGTCGGAACGAAGTCGGAGCGCAGGGCGAAGGGACGCCCAGCAGTTGGGGTCAGTTCAGCCGTGGGCTCAGTCGATGGATTCACCCTGCAAGCATAGGCGGCGCAGCGCCAGGCTCGCGGCGTGCACGGTCTCAGGCAGCGACCCACTCCCGTCGATTGGGATCGCCCCGATCGCCTGCATCTCCGCGGTAATCCCTACCTGTGTGGCGTTGCGCAACTGGAAATCCTCCTCGCTGCCACCACGGGAGAGGAACCGGTCGCGACGGACTGCCTCGTCAACGTGAATGAAGAGCGCGCCGTCGAGCTCTTCAGCCAGGCCGGAGCGACCTAGGGCTATGGCCTCAACGAGCAGGAGGCGTACCCCCCGTGCCTGAGCATCTCGACTCACTTCACTGATCGCTGCGCGCACGACGGGCCACTGCAACTCTTCAAGGCGGGTCATTACCGCTGCATTCGCAAATGCCCGCGCCGCGAGAACCTTGGTGTCGAGGCCCCCATCTGCACGGCGCGCATCAGGGACGAGATCAAAGATTGCATCGCGAAGCGCCGCGTCAGTTGCACGCGCCGAGCGCAGTAGAGCATCTGCATCGACGTGCTCCACGGTGCCACCAATCGCCTCCTGCAACGTGCCGCTCGCGACAAGCGCTGCGGCGAGGCTGCTCTTCCCTGAGGCGATAAGTCCACCGAGCCCAACGCGGAAGAGTCGACCACTCACTTCGCCACCTCACCCTCGAGAGCGAGCCACGCCTCTTCAGCCTGCTGGAGTGCCGCCGTCACATCAGCCAACTCACTCGCCACCTTTGCCAGTTCGGTGTACGAAGCGATCACGTTTGGGTCAAGCATCGCCAGTTCAAGGTGACCCTTGCGCAGCCCGTGCCGCTCCAGGTCGGACTCAATGGCAGCGCGACGTCGACGCGCCTGCTCCTTACTAAGTCGCTCGGGCTTCGGCGCTGGACTCTTCTTTGTAGCGGGCGCCGCAGCCTTCGGCTCAGGCTTGGAGAGCACAGTCTGCTGCGCAGCGAGTGCGCCAGGCGCGCCAAGACGCCCCGCGACAAGTGCGTCGGCACTCTTCGTGGTCCAACCGGCGGCAACCGCCTCTCGCCATGCAGCATAGCCGCCGTCAAAGGCGGCAACGACGCCGTCCTCCACAACCCAGAGCGAGGTGCAGATTTTTTCGAGTAGTCGGCGATCGTGACTGACGACAAGAAGTGTTCGCTCGCCATCTAGCAGGAATCGTTCAAGCGATTCACAGGCGTCAATGTCGAGGTGGTTTGTCGGCTCATCAAGGAGGAGCAGGTTCGCAGGCATAAGGCCGAGAATCGCAAGTTCAAGCCGACTGCGCTCACCACCGGAGAGCACCGAAACCTCTTTCCCCACCGCATCACCTCGGAAGAGGAACTTAGCAAGGTGCGCCCGCGCCTCTGAAACCTCAACAGGCACAGCGGTGCGCAACGCCTCAAGCACCGTTGCTCCGTGCAACCCCGCGGCACGAACCTGCGCCAAATATCCAGGGACCACGCCACCGGCAATCTCTACCTTTCCATCGAGTACTGGCAAGAGGCCTGCGATGGTCTTGAGCAGTGTGGATTTTCCCGCACCGTTCGGACCAACGATGCCTACGCGCTCGCCGCGACGAAGAGCGAGGCTGCGGGCACGGGTGATCTCAACCTGCGCCGGCTCGCGGTAACCGATCGATGCTTCGCTCAGCCGCAGCGGTTCAGCTGGGCCCCTGCCAGCACCTTCTGCTGCAATCGAGAGGGTGGCCGCCTTCCGCTCGCGAACCACTGGTTCGATGGCGGCCAGACGGCGCTCATGCTCGTGCATCTTTGCGTACTTGCGGTGGCTTCGATAGGTCTGGATGAGTTCACGCTCTCGTGCAATCTCTTTCTCACGGCGATCAGCGTCGCGCTCGTCACCCTCGTCCGCAGCACCGCGCTGTTTCGCATAGGCGCTGTAGTCGCCACGGAAGCGCGTCACGTGATGGGCACGGACCTCCCAGACGCGATCGATAACAGCGTCAAGGAAGGCGCGATCGTGGCTGGCAACGATGAGTGCGCCGTTGCGTGCGCGCAGCGCACCTTCGAGCCACTCGATCGCCTGAATGTCGAGATGGTTCGTTGGCTCGTCGAGGAGCAGCAGGTCGGGGTCGGCGATCACCAACCGCGCCAGGGCAACGCGGGTCTGCTCCCCTCCGGAGAGGCGTGCGGGGGCCTCGCTGTGCCGTGCCGTCGGGAAGCCGAGCCCTCGGAGCGCCGCGCCGACCCGATCCTCCAGCGCATAGCCATCTGCGGCGTCAAACTTTGTCCGCGCCTCAGCGTATTCGGGTGAGGCGGCGCGTCCATCGAGCTCCATCTCGCGAAGCGCAGCGGCGAGGGAGACGATCTCGGCGGCACCGCCAATGACGGCGTCTGTGAGCGTTGCGGCGTTCAGTAGGTCGGGGTCCTGGGCCGACTCTTGCGCAAGCAGGTTGATGCGTAGCCCCTTTGCATGCTGCACGCGGCCCTGGTCGGGAGACTCAAGCCCAGCGACCAACTTGAGGAGGGTCGTCTTCCCTGCCCCGTTCGGGCCAACGAGGCCGATGCGCTCCCCAGCGGCGACGTTGAGCGTCACTTCATCAAGGATGACGGCGGCACCGATCTCGCGACGGACATCGCTCAGCGTGATGATGCTCATGCCGCTTCCCCTCGGCGCGCCGAACGTCGACGTGCTGCAGCACGTTCGCTTCGTGTTGCGCCAACCGTCTCTGGAGTGACTCGTTCACTCCAACGGGGCCCTCGAACGGCGCGCGTCGCCACGGATCGGGCAGCGCCCCGTGGTGGTCGCTGGCATGTTCTGCAGACGTGGGTGCCTCGCCCGCCAACAACTAAGCGCTGAATTGTGGCGCCACAACGGTGGCACGGCTCACCGGTGCGCTGATAGACGTCCAGTCGCTCTTGCATCTCGCCGTCACCATCTGGTGCCGTGTAGTCGTTGATCGAGGAGCCGCGCGCAGCAACGGCCTCGCTCAGCACGCTGACGATCGCGAGGTGCAGCGCATCAAGCTGCTCAGGGCGCAGCCTGTTCGCAGGGGTGAGCGGATGGATCTGTGCGCGCCATAGCGCCTCGTCGGCGTAGATGTTGCCGATACCAACGACGCAGCGTTGATCTAGGAGCAGACTCTTGATCCGCGTTGCACGGTGCGCAATCAGTGAACGCAGTGCGTTGGCAGTGAACGCGGCTGCGAGCGGCTCAACGCCATGGTCAGAGAGAAGTGGCGGCGAGTGCGGATCAAGGGTTGAGGCAGCCTCGCCGTCCACTCGCTCGGCGACGAGGGCTACGCGCCCAAACGCGCGAACATCTCGGAAACGGATCTCGCGACCATCGCCCAACGCGAGAGAGAGGCGTACATACGGGTCAGTCGCTCCTCCCGCTGGCAGCACCAACAGCTGCCCCGTCATGCGCAGATGCACGAGAAGGAGTATCCCACCATAGAGTTCCAGGATGATCCACTTTGCACGGCGACGCGCGCCGAGAATACGGCGACCCCGAACCGCCTCAGTGAACGAAGGGGCATCAGGTGTTGAGAGGTTTCGCTCGCGGAATATGTGTGCGCCTGTAATCGTCGCGCCACTGACGAGCCGAGCCAGATCACGGACGACGGTCTCTACCTCAGGAAGCTCAGGCACGACCGGACCACGGCTTCATCTCGTCCCATCGCGGGCCACTCTTCACCTCAACGGTAAGTGGCACATCAAGTGCAAGCGCCCCCTCCATCGTCTCCACGAGAATTGGCACGAGGCGATCTACCTCACTATTCGGCACCTCCAGCAGCAGTTCGTCGTGCACTTGCAGCACGAGTCGCGCCTTGAGCCCCGCCTCTGCAAGTCGTGGCGCTAGGCGGATCATGGCGATCTTGATGACATCGGCAGCGGTGCCTTGAATTGGATGGTTGATCGCAGCGCGCTCCCCTGCCGCGCGGAGTGCAGGATTCCCCGCTCGCAGCTCTGGAATCGGCCGACGACGCCCGAGCTGTGTCGTGACAGAGCCGTTCGTGCGCGCCTCCTCCTTGATCGTGTCGATATAGCGACGAATCCCCGGATAGCGCTCGAAGTAGCCAGCGATGAACGACTTCGCCGCATCGCGAGAGATGCCCGCACGCGTGGCCAAGCCAAAGTCACCCATGCCGTAGGCGATTCCGAAGTTGACCATCTTCGCCATGGCACGCTCATCGGCGTCCACGTCGGCCGCGGGCTTTCCGAGCACGCGGGCGGCGGTCGCACGGTGAATATCCTCGCCGGCGGCGAAGGCGGCGATCAGGTGCTCGTCGCGCGTGACGTGCGCCAAGATGCGCAGTTCAATCTGGCTGTAGTCCGCCGCCACCAGGATGTTCCCCTTCTCCGCAATGAAGGTGTTGCGGATCTTGCGGCCGAGGGCGGTGCGGATCGGAATGTTCTGCAGATTCGGATCGGTGGAGCTGAGCCGCCCCGTTGCCGCCACCGCCTGTTGGAAGGTGGTGTGCACGCGACCATCCGCCTCCACGAGCCTCGGCAGCGCCTCAACGTACGTGCTCTGCAGCTTGGAGACGGTGCGCCACTCCATGGCGATCCCAACGATCGGATGCTCCCCTTGGATCTCCTCGAGCACGCTCGCGTCAGTTGACCAGGCACCTGTCTTTGTCTTCTTCCCTTTCGGCAGGTTCAGCTCCACAAAGAGGAGTTCACCGAGCTGCTTTGGTGAGCCGAGGGCCACGGCATGGCCAACCACACGCTCCGCCTCACGCTCCAAGCGGGTGATCTCAGCCCCAAACGCGGTGCTCAGCTCACTGAGTGCCGATCGGTCAATGGCGACGCCGGCGATCTCCATGCGCGCGAGCACCTCAACGAGCGGGAGTTCAATCTCACGATAGAGTCGGAGCGTTCCGGCCTCGCGCAACTCTTCCGCGAGCGACCCCCGCGACGCGCGCGTGACGAGCGCGGCAAGAACCGCCTCCTGCAGTGGCTCGAGTCGGTCAGGAAGATCGGCGCCCAGGCGTGCAGAGGCAACCTCCACCAGCCCCGGATTCCGCATCGTCACGTTCGCAATCCAGGTGCCGAGCGCGACGTCATCAATGAGGCGTGGCGAAGACTCAGGTCGAATGCTCACCATGGCGCCAATCAGACCCTTCACGCCGAGGCCGGCGATCTCACGCTTTGAGCTCGCAAGCGACTCAAGGAGCGCATGCACCACGGCGCCATCATCCGCGGCGAGAATCGCTCCCGCATCATCAACGATGGCGATCGCGAGTTCGGCCTCTGGCCCTCGTCGGTCCGCACCCACGCCGCCGATGGCAAGGTGACCATCTGCCGAAAGGCCGCGAAACGCATCGCGCGCTTCATCGACCGCGTTCAGCACGCGAACCCCTGCGGCGGCAAGATCGCCGCGCTTCGCCTGTTCAATCTTGGCGTGCACCTCGGACTCATCTGCAGCGCTGCTCTCCGCCTGCGTCGACCGACCAGCGGCGGCATTTCCTGCCGTCACTGCATCAAAGTTGAAACCAAGTTGCAGATCACTCGAAGCAGCAACTTTCGGTGCAGGTCTGGCGGCTGGTGCGGCAGCGCCTCGGAGCGCAGCGCCCGCAGCAGCGGCGCTAACCGCGGCTGACGCTGCAGCACGATCCTCGCCCGCAAGGGGTGGGAGGCGCTGTGCCAGCGCGCGGAATTCTAGGTCGCGGAAGAGGGCGAGTGCCGCTTCGCGGTCGTACACCCCAATTTCGCCACCGGTGGCTGGCAGCGCCAGCGGTGCATCACGATCAATCGTCATCAACCCCTGACCGGCGAACGCGGCATCACGGTTCGCAGCGAGCGCTTCACGAATGCGCACAGGCTCAACCTCATCGAGGCGGCTATACAACTGCTCAAGAGAGCTGAAGGACGAAATCAGCTTGGATGCAGTCTTCTCACCAACACCTGGAACGCCAGGAATGTTGTCAGAGCTGTCGCCCTTCAGCGATTTGAAATCAACCATCTGCTCAGGAGTGAGGCCGTACCGCGCGAAGACCCGTTCTGGATCGTATTCAACGATCGCATCTGCTCCGCCCTTAGCGGTGTGCAGTAGGTGCACCTTCTTGGTGACCAGTTGCAACATGTCGAGGTCACCCGAGACGATGTGCACCTCCCAGCCGTCCCGCTCCGCGGCGGTGGCGATGGTGCCAATCACGTCATCTGCTTCGTATCCCGTTGCCTCCAATAGAGGCAGCCCTAGCGCCGCGACAAGGTCACGGACGATCGGCACCTGGGAGCGAAGCTCGTCGGGCATCGACGGGCGCTGCGCCTTGTATGCGGGGAATCGTTCATGCCGATAGGTGGTGCCTGGGGCATCAAAGGCCACGATGGCGCGCTCAGGATCGACGTCGGTCATCGTGCGTAACAGGATGCTGGTGAACCCGTACGCCGCATTCGTCAGCTGGCCGCGGCTATTCGTGAGTGGTGGCAGCGCGTGGAAGGCGCGGTAGATCAGTCCATAGGCATCAACGAGGAGGAGTCGGTGCTTGGTTGGCATACCGCGAGGGTACCGCAGGAGTGCAGAGCCCTTCGGCTAGGCGCGACGCCTCCGCACGCTCACGAACACCACGGCAAGGCTCCCTGTCATGAGAAGGAGTGCGGCCCCAGTAGTGATGGCGGCGACATCAAGCCTTCCAGACTCAGGGAGCACACCGGTCGTTCCGTCTGCTTTCTCATCCATGGAGGCTTCGGGGGCCAGGCTCGCAAAGACGAGGTCGCCCCCAGATTCCATTCGCACTGCGCTCGCCGTGTTGCCCGCAATCTGACCAGCGACGCCCCCAAGAAGGAGTGCCGCAGAGAGCGCAGCGCCCGCAAGGGCACCACGCGGCGCGGCGCTCATCCAACCGAAGAGGGTGGAGCGCCAGCCACTCGCAGCACGCTGGACCCGAGCCTCGGCGATCTGAGCGATCTCGCTGCGCAGCGCGGGGCTGGCAAAAGGGTCACGGCTGCGGCGGGGCTCACTGGCGCGATAGGCGCTCAGCGGATCGTGCTCAGGGGTGCCGGCGGCGTTACTCATCTCGCTCTCCCAACGTTCGCGGAGCACCAGCGGTTCCCGGCCGCAGGTCGGCGAGGAGGCGGCGCAACTCTTCGCGCCCCCGGCTGATACGGCTCTTTATGGTTCCCACCGATACTCCCGTGAGCTCAGCGATCTCCGCATAGTCGTAGCCATCGACGTCGTAGAGAAGGATCGCCCGACGTCGCTCCTCTGGGATCGCCCCGAGGGCGGAGGCCAGGGCGGCGGCGAGCTCGTTCGCCTCAGCGCGCTGAGCCGGATCGGAGGCCGCCCCCGCCTGCGGCTCTGCCGAAACGCGTTCACGGTGCGCACCCTCCCCCGCCTCTTCGTGCGTTTCGCTGGCGAACGGGAGTGTGGGGTGCCGGCGCTCACGCCGCATCAGATCGCGCGCGGCGTTCTCCACGATCCGCAAGAACCAGCCCCGGAGGTTGGTTGGTGCAACCCGGTCAAGGGAGCGGTACGCCGAGATCAGCCCCGCCTGCAGGGCGTCGTCGGCGCTCGCCTCACTCCCCGTGATGCGCAACGCCATCCGCCAGGCGAGATCGAGGTCGGGGGTGAAGAGATCGCGGAAGGCCTCCTGGGAGCCCGCCCGGGCTGCTGCGAGCAGCGCCCTACGCTCAGCCCCCTCGCCTCCACCCGGTCTGCCGCTGCGCTGCATGTGCCTAGTGTGCCGCGCCGCTAGGATCTACGTGTGCCGAAGTGGCGAAATGGCAGACGCAACCGACTCAAAATCGGTCGACTGAAAGGTCATGTGGGTTCGACTCCCACCTTCGGTACCAAAGCCACCACCCCGCTACGATAGGGGGGCCGAA
>JBDLWN010000058.1:0-6795 GCA_039804225.1 Chloroflexota bacterium | reverse complement strand
TTCACGCGTCGGCGAGGACCTGCCCCTGCTCCCACCATGAACGGAGTGAGAGCGGGTCAGGGAGTGGCAGACCGAGTGTCTGTGCGGTTGAGATCACCCCAGCCTGAAACTGCTCCCACGGGGCTGCCGCGAGGGTCTCCACGCCGCCATAGCCCGCCTGGGCTAGAAGCTCGTGCTCGGCGGGCCCCAGGAAGGCGAGATTGAGCAGGAGCGCCTCATCGCGCCACTCGGCGACGTCCGCGGTCGTGGCGTCGGTCTGGTCCGCCAGGGTCTGGCGGCGGGTTGGAGTCTCAGTGCGCTCAAGCAGCAGGCCCGTGGTGAAGATTCCCTGTGCCTCGAGGCGCGCCAGGTGGACTGGCTCGATCCGCGTGAGCTGTGTTATGGCTGGCATGGCTCCCCCTTTTCTACTTCGCAGCCTAGCGCCTCCCGTGGACACGTGGAGTGTCAGATTTGTTACACGAACGTGTAACAGTTGCAGAATATTACGGTTTCGCAACATCAGGTCCTAAAACTTGCGATACTTACCCACAGCGATCCAAAGAGGTCGCAGAAGCAGTAAGGGAGAGCCATTGATGAGCGCAGCAGATGCCTATCAGTTGGTCTACAACTTTATGTCCCTCGCCATCGCGGCGATGGGCGCAAGCTTCTTCTTCTTCGTCTCCGTACGCGGGAGTCTGAAGGAGGGGAACCGGATGGCGGTAACGCTCTCAGCCGTAGTTGTGCTGATCGCGTTCTACCACTACGTCCGAATCTTCGACTCGTGGGTGGCCTACGGCACCTCGGGTGGGGCCGTTCCGTTCAACGAGGCGTATCGATACGTGGACTGGCTCCTGACGGTGCCACTCCTCGTTGCTGAGCTCGTGCTCGTGCTCAGGCTCGACAAGAAGCTTGAGAGCACGTTGCTCAAGCGAAACGTGTTCTACGCGTTCGCCATGATCGCTACGGGCTACGTTGGCGAGATGACGAACATCACGTCGGTTGACTTGGCTTCACCGCGCACCATCTGGGGCGCGATCAGCTCGGTCTTCTTCGTCCTGATTCTCCGCGACCTGTTCGGTGGCATCGATGCCTCGATCAAGAAGCAGAGCAAGGAGATCCAGGGGATCTTCAAGATCCTTCGCGTCGTGCTTATTGCGACGTGGGGTGTCTACCCAATCGCCTACCTCCTTCCAGCCGTTGCCGGCAACCTTGGCCTCACCGCCAATGACGGCATCGTCCTGAAGCAGGTCGGATACACGATTGCCGACATCTTGGCCAAGCCGGGCTACGGTCTCCTCATCTGGAAGATCGCAACCCTGAAGAACGGTTCTTCGAAGTAATCCCCTTCCGACGGGAAACCGTCGGGTTCGGATACAGGAAAAGGCCCGGGGGAAACCCCGGGCCTTTTCTATTGCGCAGATCTGTGGTCGGGGCGACTGGATTCGAACCAGCGACCTCTTGCACCCCATGCAAGCGCGCTACCAAGCTGCGCTACGCCCCGAGTGGGTCTTGAGTTGCGGCAGTGTATCAGGAACCTTAGCGCCACTCCCCCGCTGGAGATCGGCCGAGAAGTGCACGCGCGATTGCTTCAATGGTCGTTCCGCCATCCAGCGCTGCAACAACTGCTGCGGTAATAGGCATCTCTAATTTGTGTGCCGCTGCTAGCTGCAGCGCGCCGTGTGCGGTGCCGATCCCCTCCACTGTTGCGCCAATCTTATCGACGGCAGTCTGCACGCTCATACCGCTAGCGAGCAGCGCGCCGAGCTTTGCGTTGCGCGAACCGGTGTTTGAAGAAGTGACAACGAGGTCGCCAACGCCAGCGAGCCCACAGGCGGTCTCTGTGCGCCCGCCACACGCCTCAGCGAGGCGCGCAATTTCGGCAACGCCACGTGATAGGAGCGCCGCGGCGGCATTCTCACCGTATCCGAGCGCACGGACACCACTTACGGCAATGGCGATGACATTCTTGAGTGCCCCACTGATCTCAACTCCGACGACGTCGTCGGTCAGATAGATACGGAAGGCAGGTCGCACGAGGCGGCTACGAAGTGTCTCTACCAAGGGTTCTGGTCCAGCGAGGACTGCGGCTGCGGGCCTGCCGATTGCGATCTCGCTGGCGAGGTTTGGGCCAGACAAGATGGCGAGGCGCTCCACCTCCGCACCAGCGGCAATCAAAAGCTCTGAGGGGCGAGCCCCGTTCAGCGACAGACCTTTTGACGCGATGACCATTGGCGCATCTCCGGCGGCCTCAACAATCTGCTTCGCTGTTGCTGGATCAAGCTCCGTAGAGGGAATGGTCACTACGTAGGTGTCTTCGGCACGCAGTGCGGCAAGTGGGTCGGTAGGACTGAAGATGTCGATTGCCACGGGTAGGGCGACGCCGGGGAGGCGCCGCGTGTTGATGCGCGCGCTACGGAGGAGCGCCGCGTCGTCGGCTGTTCGAGCCAGAAGTTCAATGACCGGGGCTGGACGACCCTCCCCCTGCTCTTGGCTCCAGAGGAGCGCGAGGGCGGTCCCCCATGCTCCTGCTCCGAGAATGCGGATCGTGCTCATGCGCGTGCGGCTGGTTTCGCCTTTGCGGGCGCCCGCTTGGTTGCGCGCGAGGGGCGTCCACGCTCGCGCCCCTCTTCGGCCTCCCGCTCGCGGACAACGATGCGGATCGGCGTACCCATGAGGGGGTACTTCTCGCGAATCTGATTCTCGAGAAAGCGCTGCCAGGTGAAGTGCACCTGGGCGGCATTTCGTGCGAAGACCACGAAGGTTGGGGGCGGTGTGGAGGCCTGAGCGGCGTAGAGGATCTTGGGGCGTTTGCTGCCGCTGTGGGCCGGCTCCTGGCGGGCCACCGCCTCTGCGATCAGGCGATTCAGCACGCCGGTTGGAATACGCAGATTACGCGCGTCGGCGGCAGCCACCGCAGCGTCGAGCACCTTCGTCGCTCGCAACCCAGTCACCGCTGAGATGGAGACGAGCGGAGCAAAGTCAAGGAACGGCGCCTGGCGTCGGAGCTTCCCCTCGATCTCGTCAAAGGTGAAGCCGTCTTTCTCAATAAGGTCCCACTTGTTCAGCACCAGCACGAGACCTTTCCCCGCGTCGATCACGGAGCCTGCGATATGCAGATCTTGGGCCTGCAAGCCTGTCGACGCGTCAATCAGCAGCAGCGCGACGTCGGCGCGATCGAGCGCGCGCACAGAGCGAACCGTCGCCCACTTGTCTGCAGAAGGGCCAGAGCCAACCTTGCCGCGCTTACGTATGCCAGCCGTGTCTACGAGAGTGATCTGGCGTCCTGCGTGCAGGAGCGTCTCGTCTATGGCATCGCGCGTCGTACCGGCCACGGCGCTCACCACCGTTCGCTCACTACCACTCAACTTGTTGAGGAGACTTGACTTACCAACGTTCGGACGACCTACGATCGCCACGGTCACCTCACCCTCAACATAGGCGGCACCCGCATCTATTGGGAGCGCTTTAAGTCGCTCAACGATGACGTCAAGGAGATCGCCAGAACCGATGCCGTGTTGCGCGCTTACGGTGTGGAGTCGGTCAAATCCGAGAATAGAAAACTCCTGAGCGGCGCGATCGCGTTCAATATTGTCTGCTTTGTTCGCGACCAGAATGATCGGTTTGCCGCTGCGGCGCAGGAGCTGCGCAACCTCGGCGTCTCCTGGGTTCGGGCCAGTAGCTGCATCTACAAGGAGCAGAATCAGATCAGCCGCATCTACTGCAATACGGGCCTGGTCCTGCACTCCAATCTCGATCGGATCACCGACTGCGGGCTGCATACCCCCTGTGTCGACCACACGGAAGCGCTGTCCGTTCCATTCGACAATGCCGATCAAGCGATCGCGTGTAGTGCCAGCGCGATCTTCCACGACCGCACGTCGTTCGCCAACAAAGCGATTGAAAAGAGTGCTCTTCCCAACATTCGGTCGTCCAACCAGCGCCACCAGTGGGAGCCGGCGCGGCAAGGATTCGACTTCGACCGCTACCTCGTCTTCGCTCATGCTGGTGTACCGCCCGTGATTGACGTGGTGCGGTATTGCGGGGTGGCAGCGGCCTCGAGCGCCGCTCGAGCAATGGAAGCGGCATTCGTGCGAACGCTATCAGTGCCACCGAGTTCTGCAATCCTGAGTGCGACGCGCTCAAGGTCTTCAATGGGGGTGCTCGTTCCGCCAGTGATGCCAACGGTTTGGATGTTTGCAAACAGGTCCGGTTCGGTCAGCTGCTGCGCAGATTCGATCTGCACGGCGCGCGTGCCGCTGATCTCACAGAGGCGCGTGAGCTCCTTGGTGTTGGCGCTCCGTGTGCCACCGACAACAATCATGAGCTGAACCTCACGAGCGATCGCGATGGTGTCCTCTTGACGTCGAATCGTGACCGGGCAGACCGTGTTGATTACCTTTAGCTCATGGCAGCGGGAAACAAGGAAGGCCGCCAGGCGCTCAAATTTCCATGGCGGTTGGGTGGACTGGGTAATTAGTGCCATGCGCTTGCGCCGCGGGATGGTGACCCAGTCCTCCTCTTCGTCGACCAAGATGGCGTTGGGAGCAAATCCAAGCAGTCCAACGACCTCTGGGTGATTCGGCGTGCCGAGGAGAACGATCTCGTACCCCTCCTCTACCAGCCGCGCAAGTTCACGATGCTCCTGCGTCACCCAGGTGCAGGTGCCGTCAATCACCTCGAGCCCACGCTCTGCTGCACGACCGAGAACCTCGGGGGTCACCCCATGCGCGCGAATGACGACGGCGGTCCCAGAAGCGACCTCATCAAGTTGGTCAACGTTCTTGATTCCGCGGGCGCGGAGGTCGGCAATCAGCCCCTCGTTGTGTACGACATGCCCCAGGGTGTGGGTCTCTTTTCCAGAGGCGCGGGCGATCTTGGCCTTATCAATGGCCTCACGGACGCCATAGCAGACGCCTGTTCGCTTCGCGATGACAATGTTCTCGACACTTCCCATGCGGGCATTATCGCCCACCCCGCCCCTAGGGCCGATTCGCCTCAGGAAGGAGGGCTGCGACAGCGTCGTGGATGGCGCCGCTCACCGCGGCAAGCTCGGGTCGTGGCCCCTCGCCGCGTGGAATCACCACCGGCTCCCCAATCGTGAGCGTGACGCGAGGGACGCGACGAGGGATCAACGAGCCCTTGCGCCAGAGACCGTCCGTTCCCGTGACCGCGACGGGCAGCACTGGGACACCGCTGCGCAGCGCTAGGAGGGCAGCCCCATCGCGAAAGGGGCGCAGGATGCCGTCAGGTGAACGTGTCCCCTCTGGATAAATCCCGAGGATGCGCCCCTCGCTGAGGATGCGCTCGGCCAGACGGAACGCCTCAAGATCGGCGGCGCCGCGCCGAACTCCAAAGACACCATTCACCCGCAGGAACCAGCCGACCAGCGGCCAGCGCATCGCCTCCGCCTTCCCCATCCAGGTCATTGGGCGACCGGTTGCTGGAGTGAGCCAACAGGCTAAGAGCACTGGATCAACCCACGAGATGTGGTTTGAAGCCAGCAGTACAGGCCCAGTTGCAGGGATGCGATCAAGTCCACTGACCACGATCTCGCCCGCCAAGCGCTGCATTGCCCAGCGGCCGAAGCGCTCTGAGAGGCGCATGCCGAGCGGGATGCGCTCCGACGTCATCGTGCGAGCCTGCGCGCCTCTGCCACGACCTGCTTGACCACGTCGTTGAGCGCCATCTCATCTGTGTGAATCGTGATCGCATCCGTCGCCGCAATCAGTGGCGCCACAGCGCGAGATCGATCCTCTGCATCGCGCGCGATCAGGCTGGCAAGAATCGCTTGATGCTCTGCAGAACCGATGGCATAGCCGCGTTGCTTGGCTCGTCGAGCGGCCCGCGCCTCCGCTGTTGCGTCAAGGAAAATCTTGCACTCGGCGTCAGGGAGTACCACGGTGCCAATATCACGACCGGCAAGCACTGACCCTCCACGGGTCGCCACGCTTCGCTGCACCGAACGGAGGGCATCGCGCACAGTCTCAATTGATGCGACCGCCGGAACGACCAGCTCGACGTCTGCCGCTTCAAGTTGCGCATCCGAGAGCGGTGTGCCATCAACGACGATCGTGACACTCAGCCCACTTCCCTGAACATCGGTTGCAGAGGCTAGATCCGTAAGGTCGCGGCGTGCCTGATCAAATGCAACGCCCGCCACTTCAGCCGCCGTGGTCGGCGCAGGGAACCAGCCGAGATCTATCGCTCGACGAGTAATCGCTCGATAGAGCAAACCTGTGTCAAGGAAACCAAACCCGAGCTCCTCTGCTACGAGTCGGCCAACGCTACTCTTGCCGCTTGAGGCTGGACCGTCAATGGCGATCCGCATTATCTGCTCGCAGGTGCGGCCGGTCGCGACTTGCTCTTTGGCACTGCAACCAGGGCACGCGTCAATTCTGCTCGTTCAGATTCGGTAATGAGCCGTAGTTCACCTGGGGTTAGCCCGCCGAGGCGCACTGGCCCATAGCCGACTCGAATCAGGCGGAGCACCGGGTGGCTGATTGCGCCATACAGACGGCGAACCTCGTGATGTCGGCCTTCGCCAATTGAGATGAAGCTCCATTGACCCGGATCCATGTCGCCGCCACGCACATCTTCTGGAAGATCATCGTCGCGGTGCACGCCTCGCGCCTCAATGGCGTGCGCCCAGCCATCAGTCAGCCGAATGCCAGCGCGCAGCCGTTGGAATTCAGCCTCGCCAACCATGGCCTTTGTTGCCGCAGCATAGGCTCGGCGCAGTCCGGCACGTGGGTGCGCAAGTGGTGAGACAACTCGTCGCTCCTCGGTCAGCAGGAGCAGCCCTTCGCTCTCGCGATC
>JBDLWN010000057.1:0-3053 GCA_039804225.1 Chloroflexota bacterium | reverse complement strand
AACTGAGTTCGACAGGGGTGTACCTATTCCCTCCAAGTTCGTATGTCTTGTCGGTTCCGATGTCTCGTTTGAATTCGCGAACAACACTCGAGTACTCGCGCCGAGCCCTCTGACCGACTAGCAGGCCATCCCTGCTCGACCAGGCGACGCATGAGGGGTGGATCGCTGAAAGATGCTCATTGTCTTCAACCTTGACGGCGCGCTCGCGCCCCATCTCGGTGTAGGCGACCACGCTATTTGTGGTTCCGAGGTCGATGCCGATTCTGTGCTTGGCCACTAGATAGCTCCTTGGGACAACCTGCCAGTTTGGTGATTTACTTAGCAACTACGACACGTGCGACTTGGAGAACGAAGGTGTCGCTGGCATACCCTCGTGCCACTTCTTCGAGGATGAGACCGGACGCACTGCCATCCTGGTGACGCTCTTCTACCATTTCGTGCACGCGCGAATCAAACATGGCGCCAACTGTCTCAATCCGGGTGTAACCGTAGGTTTTGAACAGTCCGTCGATCCGACGGCTCAAGGCACGCAAGGCGATGTTGGACTCTCCTCCTTGCACGGAGGCGATGACTCCATCCACAAGGTCGGCCAACGAGGCAAGCGACGTGAGGGTGCGATTCTGCCCGTCACTGAAGGCTTCTTTCTCGCGGGAGTCCAGCAAACGGGCCATGTCCCTCTCCAGCTGCCTCACTCGCTCCTCGACGAAGGCGTCGACAAGCTGAAGCAGATGCCCCACCAGTGCGCCCCGGTCCACCAGCCGGTACGACTTCCCACTAGATGCAAGGTCGGATCCACTGACCCGCTTGCCCGCGCCGGCAAGCAACTGGTCGACCAGCTGCACTTCGCGGGGCGAGGCAGCGGGTAATCGGACAGGATCGTTCTTGGTCATGCTCGCCACAACTCCGTCCAGGCAGCAGGAATGATCGCAAGCAATGCCGCGATAGAAGCCGCCATCGTGAATACAGTTGCGAACAGCACAAGACAGCCGCCCTTTGCGTTGCGGCCGGCTGCATGCGTCGCAACAACGGCCGCCATCTGACGGGCACTGTTCCAGTGCGACTGAAGCGGATTGATGGCTTCCGGGTGTCGCGCACGAGCAGACTCCCATTCGCTCGTGCGCGTCTCGAGATCCGAACCGATAAAGAACGGAATGCTCTCCCTGAACTTGTGAGCATCGTCTGGCTCAGCGTCTCCCGACCAGAATTGCACGAGCGCCTTGACTGTTCCTGGCACTGCGTCGTCAGCATAGAGCTTGCGCCGCGCTATGGCAGCCTGCCCGTCGTCCTTGATGCGGCGCAACTCCGGGTGTTTGCCGAGGAGCTGTGGGTCGAAGTACTCCAGCGCCTCAACGAGGATAGCCACCATGTCCATCCGCCCGGCATCCGCCGCTGGCTTCAGGATCTGCATGAATTGCTGGGCGCAGTATTTGCGGGCATCGGCATCCCCGCGCGGCACCGCTTGGTCAAGCTCGCGCAACGTGCGCTTCATGTCGTCCCAGCGATCCATCCGGGACAGAATGACGAACTTCTGGATGAAGAGAGGCAGGTCCTGAACATCGATCTGCCCGTCTGCATGGATCCCTCGATCCACGATTTTGAGCGCCTCGTACTCCTCGTTCGTGTCTACATACGACCACGCGAGGCAGTGGTACGCGTCCGAGTTCTTCGGATCGAGGACTATCGCCTCTTTCAGGTGGCGCCTTGCCGCCGCTTGATTGCCTGACTTGCGCTCAGCATCACCCAGCCAAAGCAGAGTGCGTGCATTCTTGGGATTGCGATCCAAGGCTGCGAGGAACGCCTGAATGGCTTCTGAATAGCGGTCTGCCTGCTCGCAAGCTCGACCTAGAAAAAACCATCCATCCTCGTACTGCGGCGCGCGCTTCGTCACTTCCTTAAGCGTGCGTATGGCTGTGTCGTGGTCCTCGTCCTCTAGTGCTGCAAGCGCCTCCGCGACAAGCTCGACAACGGCATCCGGCACTGACTTGCGCTTGTCGTACTCAGCCCGCTTCTCAGGATTAGAGAGTTCGCGATATGCCTCTGCTATCGCAAAGTAGCGCTGCGGGTTGTTCTCGGGGGTAAATTCCCGAATGAGCTTGAAGTAGGCCGCCTTCAATTGCGCCGGCGTAGCGCTTCGCTCCACACCAAGCGTCTGATAGTGGTCGGTGGCTGTCATCGCCATGGATGCACCGCCGTCTGCGTCGAGATTCGTATGGCCACTGGGGAAGCGGGGGCTGGGGAGCCAATCTAGACTCCACACTCCCAGCTTACTCCATCCCATCATGTCAGGGCAAGCGACCACTGCAAAAAGGAGATGGGCACGCCAACAAACCGGTGCGAGCCCGACGCCAGCATGCCATGCCTCGCCTTGGCCGCTCGCTGGCCATGCTCCAAAGGGTCTCCGCTTGCAGCTTCCAACACCACAAGTACCCCCCCGCCCAGCGGTATGTTCGAAGGGATGCCGAATCATCAGCCCATACCCGCCTGATCGCACAGCTCACCGCCCCCATCGTCGTGCGCAGGATCCTCGGCCACCTCGGACTGCCCACCGAGCCTCCACGGTCCGCGCCGGCGCGCTCGCCCGAACAGTTCGACTCCGCCTGAGCCGGCGCCCTTCACCACGTCGAGCCCGCCACCCTCTCCCGCTACCCGCTCCTCTCCCGCAACCCGCGCGGGCGAGTAGGTCCGCCCGTCTCCAACGCGCCCGCACCACCGCCCCCGCGAGCCTCAAACGGCTCACCAGCCCGACAAGGGAGCCCGAGCCGAGCTCGGGAGGCCGCTTGACGGATGCGCCTGCGGCGGCGAACCTCCCTTGCGCGCTCGACGACGGCCGCCTCCAGCGGAAGTCATCCGCTTGGAGTTCCTATCCGCCGAGTTCCCCGAGCCTGGTTTCGCCGAGACCACGCGCTCATTCCACATGCCGAGCCTGCTCGCGCTCGCCACCGACCCACATTAGTCCGCAGAACACACGAGGGAGAGTCACTTGATAACAACCTATGCGGTCGAGTACCCGCTGAGCGCGTCCCCCGATCCCGCCGATGTGGCGCGGCTCTGGC
>JBDLWN010000056.1:0-9501 GCA_039804225.1 Chloroflexota bacterium | reverse complement strand
GCCACGATTGCGGTATCCGAATGACTTTGATCTTTATCTCGGCGCATGGCAGTGGAGCCTAGACCCCGACGATTCAGACATCTTCTCCTCGAGCGCCTGCCCAACAGAAGAGGCACCAGCGGGGAAGAACTTCGTCTGCTGGTCGAGCTCAGACGTCGATCAACTGCTTGCCCAAGGAGTTTCGGCCGGGAGCATTAACTCTCGCATTGGCATCTACGCCACGATTCAGTCGCTGCGACGCAGCGAGCGGCCATACCTGCTTCTCTGGGGTGAACCTTCATACGCCCTCTTGCGGAACCGCTTCACCTGGGCGACGCGGGAGGCCGATGTTCAGAGCCCTCTCTACGCGTGGTCAATCCACACGTGGGATTTGCAAGAGTAGGGCCTGATGCGACGCAGAGTGCTCGCCCTCGCGCAAATCGCCCCAGTACTTGGTGACCTCGCGCAGAACCTTGCCCTCCACGAAGTGAAGATCGCTGAGAGCAAGGCGGCGGGAGCCGACATCGTGATCTTTCCCGAACTTAGTCTGACCGGATACCAGCTGCAAGACCTCGCGCCAGAAGTCGCTATGCGCAGAACTGATCCGCGCCTCGATTCGCTGGCAAGGCTTACCAGCGGCGGCCCCTCTGCTGTCGTCTCATTTGTTGAATCGACTGAAGACCATCGACTCTTTGCTGCGGCCGCACTGCTTGAGGGTGGTGTGGTGCGCCATGTCGCACGCAAGTGCTACTTGCCTACCTACGGACTCTTCGATGAGCGACGCTTCCTTGCGGCAGGTGACGCGATTCGTGCAACACGGGCCTCCCTCGGCGGGCGATCCGTCCAAGGCGACGTTGGAGTCGGCATCGGCGTGTGTGAAGACTTCTGGCACCCAACGCTCCCTGCGATCCTTGCGCAAGACGGAGCGGAGCTCCTCATCAATGTTGCGGCGGGGCCGGCGCGCGGTGCAAGTGTGGACGCCGATCAGGGGCTCGGCTCTGCAGCCTCCTGGGGCACCCTGCTTCGTGCGACCGCGGCGCTCACCACCTCCTACGTTGCCTTCACCAATCGGGTCGGAGTTGATGAGTCGCTGATCTTCTGGGGCGGATCGCGCGTGATTGGGCCCGACGGCGTTGTGATTGCAGAGGCGCCACTGTTTGATGAGGCGCTCCTCTTGACGGAGATCGACCTAGATGAGGTGGCACGCGCACGTAGCGCCCTCCCGCTCTTGCGCGACGAGCGTCTGGAGCTGACGCGCCGCGAATTCGATCGCATCATCGCGACGCGCGCTGGCCTCGAAGAGGCGTAGGCGTCCAATGAGTGGCGAAAGCGGTAAGGCATGGCACGACGAACTTGCGATTGACCCCGAGATGGTCTCGGCCATGTGCCGCTCCTTTATCTCCTCGCATGTAGCGAGCACTGGCGCCGAGCGTGTGGTGCTCGGCCTCTCCGGCGGCATTGACTCCGCGCTCGTTGCCTACCTGACAGCCACGGCGATCGGTGCGGATCGCCTCGTGGCGGTGCTGATGCCAACTGCTGCCTCTTCAGCCAGTTCTAAGGCTGACGCGGAGGCGATCGTGAGGGACCTCGGTTGCCAGAGTGAGTTGATCTCGATTGAAGCCCCGCTTGCTGCGCTCATCGAGAATCTCCCCACAGGTGAGAGCGTTACCCCACTGCGTCGAGGAAACATGGCGGCACGTCTCCGCATGACCACGCTCTATGACCGATCCGCCGTGCACCATGGAGTTGTGATCGGCACGGGGAATAAGAGCGAGATCCTCATCGGTTATTCCACGATCTACGGCGATGCCGCCTCTGCATTCAATCCAATCGGCGACCTCTACAAGACGCAGGTACGCGAGCTCTCGCGCCACCTTGGCGTGCCAACACAGATCATTGAGAAGGCACCGAGCGCTGATCTCTGGCCTGGACAGACCGACGAGGGCGAGGGTGGCTTCGATTACCCAACGCTTGATCGCGTGCTCTACCGCATCGTTGATCGTCGCCTCCCTGTTGAGGATGTGATTGCGGAGGGCTTTGACCGCGACTTCGTCGTGCGCGTGAGCGAGATGATCCGTCGATCAGAATTTAAGCGTCAGATGCCACCAATCGCCAAAGTGGGAGGGCGGAGCAGCGGGAGCGACTACCTCTATCCTCGGCGGCGACCAAACCTTGACTGACGAACTGCGCGGCGGTGGTGCAACGCCCGGGGCGCTGCATATCGTCTCTACGCCCATCGGCAATCTCGCTGATCTCTCGCCGCGCGCAACGGTAGTGCTGCGCGAAGTTGGGCTGATTGTTGCCGAAGACACACGCGTCTCGCGCCCACTTCTTGCCAGCATCGGCGTGAAAACAGAGGTGACGGCCCTTCCCGGCTTTGATGAGACCGACCGAGTGGCACCAATCATTGCTCGACTACAGGCAGGTACCGCCGTTGCGTTGATCAGCGACGCTGGCACTCCGCTGATCAGCGATCCCGGGGGAGCGCTCGTTGCCGCCGCAGTCGGTGCAGGCATCCGCATTATTCCAATCCCTGGTGCATCCGCACTTCTTGCGGCAGTTGTTGCAGCAAGCGTTACAGGACCGCGCTGGTCATTTGAGGGCTTCCTTCCGCGCAGCGGAGCTGACCGGACCAAGGTGCTTGGCTCGATAGCGGCGGATGAGCGCGGCACCGTGATCTATGAATCGGGGTCTCGCGTTGCCGTGACTCTCGGCGACTTGGTGCGCGAGTGTGGTGACTCTCGAACTGGTGCTGTCTGTCGCGAGCTCACCAAGCTCCACGAAGAGATTCGTCGCGGCACCCTTGGCGAACTTGCGGCGGCGGCGAGTACAGGGGAGATGGAGACGCGGGGCGAGTTCGTCATCGTTGTTGGCGCGCAAGAGAGAGAGATCGCACCGAGCTCAGATGATCCCGACGGCCCCTATGCCGCAGCACTCGAACTCGTTGAGCGTGCGGTGACGGCAGGTGAGTCGCGGAGCGCGGCGATTCGGCGCGTCGCAACGCTGTGGGGGCTTGAGCGTCGACGCCTCTGGAACCTCGCCCACGACGACGCGGCGCCAGAGAGCGTCGACGACGAGCACTAGGCGCGAACGGGCGCGATCTCCTCGCCATACTCGGCCTCACCAAGATCGGTTGGTTCCGACCCTTGGGCCACCGGATCCCCCGACTGCGGCTTCGGCCCGAGGAACTCCAGGCGATTCACGATCACTTCGGTCATCCAGCGACGTGACCCTTCGCTCTCCCACTCGTGGGTCTTGAGGCGGCCATCGATGCTCACGAGTGAGCCGGCCTGCAAATGGGCGGCGGCAATCTCGGCGAGCTTTTCCCAGAAGACGAGCCGATGAAACTCCGTTCGCTCCTCGCCGCCGCGGAAGTCGTGGGTTGCGACACTCCCCACGGCGACCTTCGAGCCCGAGGGGAGCGATTTCACCTCGACGGGCTTGGTGATCCTGCCGGCGAGCATGACCTTGTTCATTGCGCCTCCTGATGCGGCGGCGGCCCGGGTCACGTGACCCGCAGGAGCCGTACACCTGCGCCGAGACCCTCTCACGGTGCGGATACTGCGGGCGTATCGCGCTCGGGCCACGCTCTTCTGCCACAATCGCCCACGATGCGGTACTACCTAACAACGGCCATCGCGTATGCCAACAACAAGCCTGGCCTGCACACGCTTTATGAGGTGATCGGCGCCGATGCCATCGCCCGTTGGCGCCGCATGCGCGGCGACGAGGTCCGCTTCCTGACGGGTACCGACGAGTACTCGGTAAACATTGCCGCCCGCGCCGCAGAGGAGGGGATGAGCCCGAAAGCCTTCGTCGACGCGAAGGTCGCCCTCTTCCAAGCGAGCGAGGCGAAGCTGCTGATTAGTCCTGACCGGTTCATTCGCACCACCGACGCGGACCACACCCTCGCCGCACAGGAGATGGTGCGACGTTCGTTTGCTGCGGGCGATATCTACGTCGGCAGCTACGAGGGCTGGTACTGCCCCAATGAAGGGTTCCGCAACGCCGACGATGTGGTGAAGGAGGGCGACAAGACCGTCTGCCCGAACCATCCAGGGATCCCGCTGCAGTGGCTCACCGAGCGCAACTGGTTCTTCAAACTCAGCGCATACCAGGAGCGCCTTGAAGCCTGGCTGACGCAGGACCCATCGCCCGTGCAACCCGAATACCGTCGTAACGAGATGCTCGGATTCGTTCGACAGGGGCTGGAAGATTTCTCCATCAGCCGCGAAGGGGCCACGTGGGGGATTCCATTCCCAATTAGCGAAGATGGCAGCAGCGCACTGACCGCAACGGGTGAGGGTGATCCGAAGGCGGGGACTATCTACGTCTGGTACGACGCGCTGATCAACTACCTCACCGGCGCGGGATTCCCAGCAGATGCTGCCGGTGCGCCGTGGTGGCCAGCCGATCTGCATATCATCGGCAAGGACATCAATCGATTCCACTCCGTCTTCTGGCCAGCAATGCTCTGGAGCGCTGGACTTGAGGCACCAAAGAAGATCTGGGTGCACGGGTGGCTCCTCTCCAGTGGCGAACGCATGAGCAAGAGTCGTGGCAACTTCCTCGACCCAGACGATGCCGTTGCGGCCCTTGGTGCCGACGGAGCACGCTTTGTTGCACTGCGCGAGGTCCCGTTTGATCGAGACGGTGATGTGAGCTGGGACTCTATTATTCGCCGGTACAACTCGGAACTTGCCAATGATTTCGGGAATCTGGTGAACCGCGCCTCAACACTCGCGAGCCGCGCCTTCACTGAGGCACCGCTCCCGCGACCTGCCGACGCGTCGCTTCTTGGCGCCGCGTGGGCGGAGACGCGACGCGAGGCGACTGCTGCACTGGAGCGCAATATGTTGCACGAGTGGCTCGGAGCGCTTTGGAACTTTGTTGGTGTAGCAAACAAATTTGTGGATTCCGAGAAGCCGTGGGAGCTCGCGAAGGCAGCAAAGCTGGGTGATGTCGCCGCTGAGGAGAAGTTGCGTGGCGTGCTCGGCGATCTTCTTGAGGCGTGTCGCCTCATCTCGCTCTATGCAGCGCCGGCGATGCCATCAATCTCGGCAAAGATCTGGACGCTGCTCGGTCGCAGCTGGCCATACGACGCACGTGGCAGCAACGGTCCTACTCTCGACGAGATTGGCGCATGGGGGGCGCTTGGTGCGGGGGGACCACTCGGGGCACCAGAGCCACTCTTCCCGCGACTAGAGGCTGATGCACTCGATGCCACTGCTGACTGACGCGCACGGGCACCTGCAGGCCGATCGCTTCAACGACGACTACAAGCAGGTTGCACAGCGCACACTCGACGCGGGGTTGGTCCGACTCCTAATTCCGTCGTACGGCATTGAGAGCTCTGAGGGTGCATTCCGCATCGCAGCCGATCTCCCTTGGGCCGATCTAGCGATTGGTATACATCCGTACGCCGCCGTTACCGATGTACCCGGCCGAGCCGCGCTGCTGCAGCGGGCGTCGGACCCTCGGGTTACTGCGATCGGCGAGACGGGGATCGACACGAAGCGAGACGTCGCGCCACTTGCCGCGCAGATCGAAAATTTGGAGGCGCACATTGAGGTTGCGGTCGCACTCGGCAAGCCGCTGATTTTGCACTGCCGTTCGCTCGGCGATGGTGATGAGGCGCAACGACAGCTGTTGGCGACGATCAAGGGCTCGGCGATTGGTGCCCCGGGCGGTGCGAAGGCCTTCGGTGGTCGAGTCCCATTCATCCTGCACAGCGCTTCTGGGAGCGCCGCCTATATCGAAGAGGCACTCGCACTCGGTGGAGCTGTCTCCATCTCAGGGCTAGCCTTTCGCCCCGAGGAATCGGCGACGGGGGAGTGGGTCACGCTGATCCCGCGCGAACGGCTGCTGACTGAGACCGACGCGCCGTGGCTGACCATGCCGGGGGCCCCTGACCCGCGCCGCAATGAGCCGGCCAATGTGGCCCTTACGCTTGCCTGGATTGGGGAGCGCCGAGGGGAGCCGGTTGAACCCCTCGCCCTCGCCATTGCCGAGAACTACGACCGCATCTTCCCCCGTGCCCTCACGCTCTCACCACGCTTGGAGTTGGCACTCTAAGCCTGAGAGTGCTAACATCCAGCCAAGTGCCTCGTTCGCGGAGGCACAAAGGTGCAGGGGCGGCGAACCCGCCCACAAGGAGGTTAAAGAATGGCCAAGAAGGCAGCTCTACGTCCCCTCGGCGACCGTGTGGTCGTCAAGCCAGTCCCGCGCGATGAGAAGACCGCCAGCGGCATCATCCTGCCCGACACGGCGCAGGAGAAGCCACAGGAGGGCGAGGTCGTCGCTGTTGGACCAGGCCGAATCCTTGACGACGGGAAGCGCGAGGCAATTGACGTGAAGGTGGGCGACCGCGTCCTACACGCCAAGTACGCCGGCACCGAGTTCAAGATCGATGGCGATGAGTTCCTCATCGTGGGCGCCAAGGACATCTTGGCCGTCGTCGACTGACTCATAGATTTCTGAAGTAACCCAGCCAAAGTAGAAAAGGAGATACCCAATGGCAAAGCAGGTGGTATTCGACGAGGCGGCACGACGAGCGCTGAAGCGCGGCATCGACAAGCTCGCCGACACGGTGAAGGTCACGATCGGCCCGAAGGGCCGCAACGTGGTGCTCGACAAGAAGTTCGGCGCCCCAACCATCACCAATGACGGCGTAACGATCGCACGCGACATTGAGCTCGACGATCACTTTGAGAACATGGGCGCGCAGCTCCTGAAGGAAGTTGCAACGAAGACGGACGATGTTGCTGGTGATGGCACCACAACCGCCGTTGTGCTCGGCCAGGCGCTCGTGACCGAAGGGCTTCGTAACGTTGCCGCTGGTGCAAACCCGATGGTGATCAAGCGTGGGCTTGACAAGGCCGTCGCCGCTGTTGTCGCCGAGATCAAGGCGCAGTCTCGCAAGGTTGATACCCGCGAGCAGATCGCTGCCGTGGCATCGATCTCGGCCGCTGATCCAAGCGTTGGCGAGTTGATCGCTGAAGTGATGGAGAAGGTCGGCAAGGACGGCGTCATCACGGTTGAAGAGGGGCAGTCACTCGGACTCGACAAGGAGTACACCGAGGGGATGCAGTTCGATCGCGGCTACATCTCGGCCTACTTCGTAACGAACTCGGATCGCATGGAGGCTCAGCTCGACAACCCAGCGATCCTCATTACCGACAAGAAGATTTCGGCCGTTGCCGATGCGCTCCCAGCGCTTGAGAAGGCGGTCGGCACGGGTCGACCACTCCTGATCATCGCTGAGGATGTTGACGGTGAGGCACTCGCCACGCTCGTAGTGAACAAGATCCGCGGCACCGTGCAGGTGCTTGCGGTCAAGGCGCCAGGCTTCGGCGACCGACGCAAGGAGATGCTCCGCGACATCGCGGTGCTAACCGGCGGAACGGTGATCTCGGAGGAGGTCGGCCGCAAGCTCGACAGCGTCACGGCCGAGGATCTCGGTACCGCACGACGCGTCGTCTCAACCAAGGACAACACGACCATCGTCGATGGCGCGGGGAAGCCAGCCGAGATCAAGGCGCGCATGGCGCAGATCAAGGCCCAGGTTGAGGAGACCACGTCGGACTACGACAAGGAGAAGCTCCAGGAGCGCCTCGCCAAGCTTTCGGGCGGCGTTGCAGTGATCAAGGTTGGCGCGGCCACCGAGGTCGAGCTCAAGGAGAAGAAGCACCGCATCGAGGATGCACTCTCGACGACCCGCGCGGCCGTGGAAGAGGGGATCGTCGCCGGCGGCGGCACCACACTCCTTCAGGCTCGTGGGGCACTCGACAAGATCAAGCTTGAGGGCGATGAGCAGGTCGGGGTAGACATCGTCCGCCGCGCCCTCGAGGCTCCAGCCCGTCAGATTGCAGAGAACGCTGGCGCCCGTGGTGACGTCGTGATCGAAGCAATCCTCAAGGCGAAGAAGGGAACCGGCTTCGACGCGTCAACCGACACCATGGTCGACATGTTCGAGAAGGGGATTGTCGACGCCGCAAAGGTGACGCGCTCTGCCCTGCAGAACGCCGCATCGGTCGCGGCGATGGTGCTCACGACCGAGGCGGTTGTCAGCGACATCCCAGAGAAGAAGGAAGCGGCGGCGCCTGGCGGTCACAGCCACGGCGGCGAGATGGACTTCTAGTACCTCTCTCGAACCTAGTGAAGAGGACTCTCGGCGGGGTCGAGGGTCCTCTTCCTTTTTCGTGGATGGATAGTGGTGGGCGGTAGAATGTGCGGGTGAACCTCCCCCTCGATCCTACGGATGAACCTACGCCGGCGGCGCGTTCCCTCCCCTCTCGTGCCCCACTGACGGGGGCTGCGCTTAGGAGCGTCGAGGAGCGCATCCTCGCGCCGCTCAACGAGGCGCAACGCCGTGCGGTGACCACCACTGCCGGTCCACTCCTGGTGCTCGCTGGTGCCGGCTCAGGGAAGACGCGCGTGATCACGCACCGCATTGCCTGGCTGATTCAACATGAGGGCGTCGCCCCGTGGAAGATTCTTGCCGTGACCTTCACCAACAAGGCCGCCGCCGAGATGCGCGACCGCCTGCACGAGATGATTGGCGAGTCGGCACGCGACGTAGCGATGGGCACCTTCCACAGCCTTTGCGCCCGCATGCTCCGCCGTGATGGCGAAGCGATTGGGCTGCCCAAGGGCTTCACCATTTACGACGCCGATGATCAGGCGCGCGTGATCAAGGGGTTCCTGAAGGAGGACGACCTGCCGGCGACGGGGGAGACGAAGCCAAGCCTCATCCTTGGCGCGATTAGCCGGGCCAAGAACGATGGGTTAACCGCCGACCAGATGGAAGATCGCGCAATCACCCATCACGAGCGCCTCGTCGCTCGGTTTGCCCGTCGCTATGCGGCGGAACTGAAGCGCCTCGACGCACTCGACTTTGATGACCTGCTCCTTGAGGGGCTGCGCCTACTGCAGGAGGCGCCCGCCGTTGCCGACCGCTACCGAGCGAAGTGGGAGTACTTGCACGTCGACGAGTATCAAGACACCAACCGCATCCAGTACACCTGGGTGCGGGAGCTCGCCGCCAAACACGGCAATCTCTGCGTGGTGGGTGACGACGACCAGTCCATCTATAGCTGGCGTGGCGCAGACATCCGCAACATTCTTGACTTTGAGCGCGACTGGCCAACCGCAGAGGTGGTGCCGCTTGAGCAGAACTATCGATCAACGCAGACGATTCTTGACGCTGCGCACGGCGTTGTCTCTAACAATCAGGGTCGCAAGAAGAAGAGGCTCTGGACCGAGCTCGAGGGTGGTGACCAGATCACCGTTTATGGGGCATTTGACCCTGAAGATGAGGCGGCGTGGATCGTTCGGCGCATTGAAGAGGCTTCGGCTGCCGTGAGTGGGCGTCGCGCGGATGCGCCAGCGCCCGTTAGCCTGAACGAGATTGCCATCCTCTATCGCACCAACGCACAGTCGCGCGCAATTGAAGAGGCACTGTTGCGCTCAAGTGTTCCGTACCAGTTGATTGGCGGCACACGCTTCTACCAGCGCCGTGAG
>JBDLWN010000055.1:0-24369 GCA_039804225.1 Chloroflexota bacterium | reverse complement strand
TCGGATGTACTCGAGCCGAAGCAGATCAAGCGACTTGATCGTTTCACGCACTTCGCCATCGCCGCCGCAGCCGAGGCGATGGCCTCGGCTGGGCTGCCACCACGATTTGAGGCAGGCGACTCATCTGAAGGGGTCGCCACGATCATCGGCTCAGGGCTTGGTGGCGCAACCACCCTCTTCGAACAGGGCGCTGTTTTCGCCGAGCGCGGCGCCGGTCGCATCTCGCCCTTCTTGGTCCCCGCCGCCATCGGCAACATGGCCTCGGGCGAGGTCGCCATTCACGTTGGCGCACAAGGACCATCGTTCGGCGCGGTGAGTGCCTGCGCCACCGCCGGCCACGCGATTGGTGAGGCCTACGAAATGATTCGCCGCGGCGATGCGACCGCCGCACTTGCTGGCGGCACTGAAGCTGCACTCCACCCGGTGGTGATCGCTGGTTTCAACAATATGCGCGCGCTTTCGCGCAGCGGCGCCTCGTCAACGGGCGGCAACCCTGCCGCCGCCTCGCGACCGTTCGATAGTGGCCGCGATGGCTTCGTGATGGCTGAAGGTGCGGGCATCCTGTTGTTGGAACGACTCGACGTGGCACTTGCCCGCGGTGCAACGCCGCTCGCTGAGCTGGTGGGCTACGGCGCCACCGCCGACGCGTTGCACATTACCCTGCCAGCACCTGGTGGCTCTGGTGCCGTTCGCGCCGCACGTCGCGCACTCGCCAAGGCGGGTCGCACTGGTGCGGAGATCGATCATGTCAATGCGCACGCCACCTCAACGCCCGAGGGCGACAAGGCGGAGCTTGAAGCGATCCGTACGATTCTCGGCGAGGGATCACGTGCAAGTGTCACCGCCACGAAGAGCGCTATCGGCCACACCCTTGGCGCCGCGGGCGGACTCGGCTCCATCGCCACGATCTGCGCGATGCGCGACGGTCGTGTACATCCAACACTGAATCTCACCGCACCAGATCCAGCATCTGTCGGTCTGAACATCGTCACTGGCGCACCAGCTGCGCAACAGGTGAACCTGGCACTGGTGAATGCCTTCGGCTTCGGCGGACAGAACTCGGCACTCCTCTTTGCGAAGTGGGAGGGGAAGTAATGGCAGAGAAGCGCCGCGTCCGATTGCAGAAGAGCGCTCGCCGCGCACTTGAGGCGGCACGCGATGTGGCGCGACGCGCGCGCGGTGACGCCCCAGCAACGCCCGCAGCGGAGAGCGTGACGCCACCGTCAACGCCTGCGATTGAGCGACTTGCGCCGCGCAATCCGTCGCGTCTGATTGAGAGCGCGCTCCCAACTGCAGCTGCACCAGCGCAGAGCACCCCGCCGCGACCCCGTCGCGGCCAGAGCCGCAGCGGCGTAGCACTCCCCGCGAACCTGCCACTAACGACCGATGACGCAGCCCTGATTGAGATCATTGACCGGCTCGCCGTTGTTGCTGACGGGAGCGGCCTTGCCGAAGTCGAACTCTCCGCTGGCGGCACGCGAGTGGTGGTGCGCAGCCGCAGCGCGGTACAGGGGAGCCACGTGGTGGCGGCACCTGCCGCAACACCGCAGAGCACGGCGAGCGCCGCGCCAGTGCCACTCCCAACGGGTGCAAAGTCAGCACCGGCCACCCCTGCCAGCGCTACCGCACCGATCGGACTCGTGGTGAACGCGCCGCTTACCGGCATCTTCTACGCTGCCCCATCGCCAGGCGCTGCTCCGCTCGTTAGTGTCGGATCAATTGTGGCTGTTGGGCAGCCGATCGGCCTCATCGAAGCGATGAAGCTCTTCAACGAGATCAAGAGCGACAAGGCGGGTCGCGTGGTGCGGATCATTGCGCAAGACGGCCTCTTGGTGAAGGCGAAGACGCCGATCATTGAGCTGGAGCCAGCATGAGCGGCCCGTTGACTAACGGTGACGCAACACGCATCGGCGGTGAAACTGGATTAGCGGCGCTTCCGAATCGTACGACTCACATTGTTGGCTGGGGGCACGAGGTGCCGAAGGCTCTCCTCACCAACGCCGATCTAGAGAAGATCGTAGAGACGAGCGACGAGTGGATCAGCACGCGCACCGGCATTCGCGAACGACACATTGCGGGGGCCGGTGAGACCACCGCATCGATGGGAGCGATTGCCGCCGCCCGCGCACTGGCCGTTGCCGGTGTCTCCGCCGACTCGGTTGACTTGATCGTTGTCGCCACCCTCACACCAGATCACCCGATGCCGAGCACTGCGGTGCTGGTGAAGGAGGCGATTGGCAGCCATCGTGCCGCCGCCTTCGATCTGTCAGCCGCCTGCTCTGGGTTTGCCTACGCATACGCTGTTGCACACGGCTTCCTCACCGCTGGCCTCGGCCAGCGCGCACTCGTTATTGGCGCCGAGTCACTCTCGCGCGTGGTCGACTGGCGCGATCGTTCCACCTGTGTGCTCTTTGGTGATGGCGCCGGTGCGATCGTGCTCGATGCACTTGATCTGCACGACGATCAGATCATTGCGACACGACCGGGCACCCTGAGCTTCGAGCTCTCTGCGGATCCGTCGGGCGCGTTTGCGCTCTGGATCCCTGGCGGCTCAGGAGACGACGCTGACCCGCTGATCAAAATGGATGGGGCAAAAACGTACGTGTATGCAACGCGCACCATGGCCGCGGTCGCAACGGCCGCGATCGAACGGGCCGGTCTCACTATTCCCGAGGTGGATCTGGTGATCCCACATCAGGCGAACCTGCGCATCATTGAACACGTCTCTAGAGCGATCGGCTACCCAATGGAGAAGATCTTCGTGAACCTCGACCGCTACGGCAACACCTCGGCAGCGAGCATCCCGATCGCCCTCTCCGAGGCGGTTGCTGCTGGCCGACTGAAGCAGGGCGATGTCTTCTGCACGGTGGCCTTCGGTGGCGGCTACACCTCGGGGTCATTCGTCACCCGCTGGGATGCCGACCCCGCAAACGGTGCACGCGCCACTACGGTCGATGTGCGTACGATCAAGATCCGACGCCCCGAGGGGGGAGCAAAGGCGGCCGAGGTACCAGCGGCGCTCAAGGCGCTGCTAGACGCAAAGCGCCGCTAGGCGCGACACTAGCCACAACAGCCCCAACAGAGGAGGTTCCATGTTTGAGCTCAACGGATATTCCGCCATCGTCACCGGAGGTGCCCGCGGCATTGGTCGCGCGATCGCCGTCGCCCTCGCCGATGCTGGCGCCGACGTGCTGATCACCTATAAGGGGAACACCGCCGCCGCCGATTCCGTCGTTGCCGAGATCACCGCCAAGGGCCGCAAGGCGATCGCCATGCAGGCCGACGCCGCCGATCCCGACTCCGCCGTTGCCGTGGTCGCAAAGGCGATTGAAGCGTTCGGGAAGGTCGACCTGCTCGTGAACAACGCGGGCATCACCCGCGACACGCTCATTCTGCGCATGACACCAGAGCAGTGGCGCGAGGTAATCGATACGAATCTCTCGGGCGCCTTCTACATGACGAAGGCTGCGGTGAAGGAGATGCTGCGCGCCAAGAGCGGCCGCATCGTCAACATCACCAGCGTCTCGGGCCAGGCGGGGAACGCCGGCCAGGCAAACTACAGCTCAGCGAAGGCTGGGATGATCGGCCTCACCAAGGCAACCGCCCGCGAAGTGGCGAGTCGCGGCATCACCGTGAATGCGGTGGCACCCGGCTTCATCGTGACCGAGCTCACTGCCGATCTTCCTGAAGCCATAAAAGAGGGCGTGAAGGCAGCAACCCCGCTGGGCCGCTTCGGCGAGCCAAACGAGATTGCCGCGGCGGTGATCTACCTCGCGTCACGTGAGGCCTCGTACGTGACCGGGCAGGTGCTCGGCGTCGACGGCGGACTGGTGATGATGTAGTGATTCGCACCGCCCGCCCATACGCCCTCGCCCTCACCCTACTGGCGACCATCTTCACCGCCACCGTCATCTGGGCGAGCACGCCCCCAAGCCCTGCGGGGGCAACGCCAACCAACATCCTCGGCACCGACGGCCGCTACACGCTCCTCTTCTTGGGGAGTGACAAGCGCTGCTCTGGTGCTCTAATGGACAAGACCGCAGAGCGCTGCGGCGAAGGCGTGGCGAACGCAACGGATTGGACTTGGTCGGCGGCGAACGATAAAGCGGCAGGCGTGCCGCGTGATCAACTCGGCTCCGAGCGCACCGACGTCATCATGCTGCTGACGGTGGATCCGTTTAGCGGTCAGACGGCCGCGTACAGCATTCCGCGCGACCTCTACGGCTTTCCGTTGAAGCCAGCGCTCGCGAAGTCGTTTTGTCGTGCCGGCTCCAAGATCTTTACCGACAAGATCAACGCCATGATCGTTCGTGCGCAGCAATGCGCACGCTCCAACATGACTGCAACTCAGCGCACCGCATGGGATAAGAAGCTCGCCTGGGAGCGCAGCATTGTGGCGGCTGACCTGATGACGCAGAACATCGCCTGGGGGCTCGGCATTGAGATCGATGATTGGACCCTAACTACGTTCGGCACCTCCGACATCATGGGAGCCATGCTCGATCGCATCGCCCCTGACGACACCATCGTGCACTTAGATGAGCGCACCCGATTCGCCGCCTGCCGTTCGAACACCATCCGCAAGATCGCTGGGAGTGGGTCCACCTACCTTGATCGAAACCTCGCCTCAAACGCGATGTATGGCGACCTTCTCTTCTTACGACCTGGCCGCGCCGACAATTACCCCAGTAGCAAAACGATTGGGTGGAGTTACGCTAACTGCAAGGAGCCAGGGACCACCAAGACGATCCGCACCACCAGTCCCTATTTTGTCGAAGGATCATGCGACATCACGATCCCGCTCAGCGCCGCCACAAAGGAGAGTTGCTCATTCCGCGTGCCGAGCACCCTCTGGACCGGATTCGGTCGTTCGCGGAAGTACGACGATGTGGGGCCACGCGCGCTGCGTCATCCGCGACTCGTAGCAGGGATCACACTGCGAGTGCTCGAGGCGGGACCGTTCCGCGCAGCGGCGCTCGCATCGATCATGGATCTGCGTTGGTACAAGAAGGGGCCGCCGCTCGTGCGTGGCACTATTACGCGTGCCAACGTTGAGGCGATCTTCAACGTGATTGCGTTCGCGCAGCCGGCACTCGAGCTCGGGCCCGACGTGGCGGGTGGCTGGAGGTCACTGCTGATGACAGGCGGAACGGACAGCGCAAAGAAGTGCACGCTCGCTGGAGCCAAGATGCGCTTCGCTCCAACGGCGGCGAAGCTTGCCTCCACCATCAGCTGCACCAAGGCCTGGCTCGCACCGTACTTTGGGCCGGTGGCGGGTCACTTGAACGAAGGGCCTCCCGTCGCGCCGTAGCGCCCGTTACTCGTTAAGCGGCGAGGCCGAGGATGTTGACCAGGACGATCCCCGCGTTCAGGACGGCGAGGATTGCAACGGAGCTCCAGCCAGCGAGGCGCAACCAGCGCGGAGAGACATGCTCACCAAGGAGCGACTTGCTGCTCGTGAGTTTGACGATAAAGGCGAGTACGATCGGCAGGAAGAGCCCCTGAAGGTACTGGCTGCTGATGATCGCGCCGACCGGGTTCAAGCCAGGCAGCATCACCACGATTGCACCAATTGCCAAGATCGCGGTGAAGATGCCGTAGAAGATCGGTGCCTCGCTCAGGCGCTTGTCGACGCCCGACTCAAATCCGAACGCTTCGGAGAGGGCGAAAGCGGTGGTGAGCGGCATGATCGCCATCGCAAGCAGGCTCGCGCCAAAGAGGCCAGCGCCAAACAGGATCTTTGAGAACTCGCCAGCGAGCGGCTCAAGGGCGACGGCCGCCTCTGCCGCCGAGCCGATCGGCTTACCGAGGGAGCCGAGGGCGACCGCCGTGGCGATCACCACACAGGCGGCGATGAAGTTCGTCCAAATAGAGCCAAGGATCGCATCGGCGCGCGCGGCACCGAGCCCCTCTACGCCGATCCCCTTCTCAGCGACCGCAGATTGCAGGTAGAACTGCATGTACGGCGTCACGGTTGTTCCGACGACCGCCACCAGCAGGAGCATCTCTGCCCCTGATACGCCGGCAAGGCTTGGCGTCGTGAGCGATGAGGCGACCGCCGCCCAGTTTGGATTCGCCAAGAGTGCGGCGGCGATGTAGGCCAAGAAGACGGCGGTGAGCGCCAAGAAGATTCGCTCCACGCTGCGGTAACTGCCGTAGACCACGAGCAACCAGACGATCAGGGCGGAGAAGGGTGCGGTGAGCAGGATCGGCACGTTGAAGATCGCCATTGCAGATGCAGCGCCCGCAACGTTCGCCACAGTATTGGCGAGGTTCGCGAGCAGCAAGACCACCATGGCGAAGAGCGCCCAGCGCACGCCGAAGCGCTCGCGAATCAGGTCAGAGAGACCCTGCCCGGTAACGACGCCGAGCCGCGCCACCGACTCTTGAACAAGGGCGAGGAGCAGCGCCGTGAGTGGCAGAATCCAGAGGAAGCGCAGTCCAGTCTGGGAGCCGAGGGTGGCGTAGGTGGTGATGCCGCCCGCATCATTTCCGGCGACGCCCGCGATCAGGCCGGGTCCAACGACTGCCAAGAAGGCGAGTGGTCCGCGGCGACGGCGAAAGAGGTCGCGCAGGCCGAGGCTAACCACGCTTCACCGAGCTCTTCTTGCGCGGTTGCCCCTTACCTGGCTTTGCTGGCGACTTTGCACCGCGCTTCACCGTCGTGCGCGTGGGTAGCTCTTGCGGCCCAGCCGCGGCGATGCTGTCGGCATGGAGGCGGCGTGGCATCTCGCGGCGCCACTCTTCAGGGAGCACATCCCAGAGTGCGTCGCTCACGGTGATCACCCCCATGAGTCGATGGTTGGCATCAACGACTGGCACGGCGACGAGACCGTAGCGCGTGACAACGCGGGCAACTTCATCGGAGTGTGCCAACAGCTCAACGGCGACCGGTTCGTCTTCCATCAACTCACCAACAGTGGTGTTCGACGCGGCAAGCACGAGGTCGCGCAACGTCACCTCACCCAAGAGTCGTCGCTTGCCGTCAACTACATAGACGGCGAAGGCCACTTCGGCATCGGGCTCGTGACGGCGAATTGCAGCAAGTGCCTCGGCAACTGTTGCTTGCGGACGCAACGCAACATGCTCCGTGGTCATCAGCCCACCGGCGCTCTTCTCAGGGTGCGCGAGCAGTTCCTGCACATCATCGCGTTCCTCTTTCGTCATCAGGCGCAAGATCTCTTTACGGCTCAGTGGTGAGAGTTCGGCGACGGCGTCGGCCGCCTCATCGGGACTCATCTCCTCCAACAGGTCAGCGGCGCGCTCTGGCTCCAAGTCTTCGAGCAGGTCGGTACGAGTCTCTGGCTCCAACTCCTCCAGCGCCTCGGCAGCGACCTCTTCGTCCAACGTGTTGAAGATGTCGGCGCGGTCACGCGGGGTGAGCTGGTCCACAATCGTCGCTAGGTCAGCCGGGTGCAGTTCCGAGAGGCCGGCGTGTGGAACGCGTAGCCGTACGCTTGCAATGGTGGATCCGAGTGGGTCAACATCCTCCCAGTCAATGTACGAAGCAACGCGCGACTGCTCGCCCGAGAAGCGATTGATCCACGTATCGGGAAGGCCAAGTCGGCGCAGCAGCCCGGCGGCGCCAACGTCAACGGCAACGAGGCGCATCGCCCCCTCAACAAAGTCAAGGATGACGTCGTTGGCACGCACCACTTTTCGTCCGTCAATGTCAACGATCTGCTTATCAAGGAGGTCGCCCTTCAGCAGAATCTCGTCGTCGCGGCGGCGGAATCGGCTGATGTTGACGCGCTTCGTAGAGATTGTTGCCCCAGACGCATCCATGCGCTCAACGCTGCTCCAGCCGAGGTAGATGCGGCGGCGCCCGGTTCGAACAACGAGCCCAGTGATTGGGGGGTGGCTTGTACCGACGGCGGCGATCAGATCGTCGATGACGCCGATCGCATCGGCGCCGCTGTCGCGCACGGGTTGCCCAATGAGTCGTGATAGGTGGAGCATGTTGCCCTCCAATGCTGTGCGCCGGCTCCTGCGGTCACGAGGAGTCTACGCGGGAGCCCCTCCTCGCGCTACCCTGATCACATGAGCCAGTCGCCATCGACTCGTCGCAACAGCCGCTCCCTCGCCACGGCACGCCTCGCCGCCCTCACCGACACCGCGGCAGAGATTGGCGAAGTCGAGGTTTCGCGCCCCTGGGCCGAGACGATCGTCGCCGTCGCCGTCGCTGCAGGTGTAGCCCACTTCGCGACCGGACCAGGAACCGTCTTGGCTGGCGCAGGTGCCGCCCTGCTCGGTGCAGTCGGGGTGAACGCCGTCCGCCGTGCCGAGGTTCGCGACCTACCACTGGGATCGGAGGTGGTGCTCGGTGGCCTCATTGCCCTCGCCATTGCCGGGGTGGTGCGCCTCGTCCCCACGGGGATCGGCGCCGTGATTGCGATCATCGCGGGGATTGGCATCCTTCGCGCCGTAATTGAGTGGCAGCTACGCCTGCGCCGCAGCAGCAACGGCTCACTGCATCGTGACCGAGTGGTCAGCTTGGCCGTCTTCACCTTGGTCCTCTTCGCCGCCTCCGTCGGCATCTCCGCACTTGTGCCCGGGATTGTCACACTCCCTGGCACTCCGTCGGCGCGGCCAGATCCCGTTGGACCCCTCGCAGTCTTGGCCGTTGGTATCGGTAGCGCCGTAGTAGCTGCCGCTCTTGCAGCGGGAATGTCGAGCCTTCGACGCGAGCGCACCTCCGCGATCGTGCGTGATGCCCTTGGCGCTGCGGCACTGAATGGCGCCGCCTCCATCCTCTTCGCCTCGGTCGGCGTCGCACGCCTCGCGGGCCCGGCGGGTCTCGCCATCCTCTTCTACGCCCGTGAGATTTGGGCGGCAACCCCCGAGGGGGAGCGCCGCGACCCACGCCTCATCTTCGAAATCATCGCCCTCACGCTCGCCACAGGGGTTGCCCTCCTCTGGATCGGGGTCGGTCGCTAACGATCGGCTATCCTTCCCCAACGTCATAGCGGGGGGCATCAGCCCGCATGCACTGAATTGAGGAGGCGCCCGTGACCCTCGCCAACGAGACCCCAACTACCCAGAAGCCGAGCCGCACTGCCAAGGAGCAGGCCGACATTGCGTTGAAGGCCGCAGCTGCCGGTCGTTGGCAGGAGGCGAGCGAGGCGAACAGGGCGATTCTCGCCCTTGGCGACGCCATCAAGGTGGAGGAGCGCATTGAGGCGCAGAACCGTCTTGCCAAGTGCCTCTGGGAGCAAGGCGACCTCGCTGGCTCAAAGAAGGAGTACCAGGCAACCCTCGCCCTCGATCCACTCAATCGCATTGCCGAGCGCAACCTTGAGCGCCTGAAGGGGCTCATAAAGCAGGTTGGCAAGAAGACAACCGCCAGCACCGAGGGTGCAACGACGCCCGCTGGCATCTTTATTCAAGAGGCGGGGACCACCGGATTTGCCGCTCTCACCCATGTAGCCGATGCAGGAACCCTTGCGCAGGTAAACCCTGGGGACTCGGTCGAGCTAATCGTTCTCGGAAATCGACTGATCGCCAAGGCGAACGGCATTGAGATTGGTCGCGTTGAGCCGCGCATCGCTGCACGACTCGTTAAGTTGATCGGCGACGGGAATAGCTACACCTCGGGGATCACCTCGATTAGTGGTGGCGACATTCGCATCATCATTCGCGAAGAGCATGTGAGCGTCGGTAATGTGGGCAAGGTCTCCTTCCCAACCGCCACTCGCACCAGTGATGAGCGACCGTACACGAAGGGCTCGTTCTTCCGCGAGGACGAGGGCTTCGCCGACGATGATGAGGATACATACGAAGAGGAGACGCCAGTCGCAGAGAGACCAAGTGTTGAGCCACCAGAGAAGACCTCTGACGACGCATTCCTCCCTGAGAGCGAAGAGGCTGGCGGCAACAACGACGATTAGTCGAAGGTAGGCGGAGGGCGTTCACGTGGATCGCAGCGCCGCTCGACTCACTGCCGCGCTCGCGCTATCCGCAACAAGCCCTGTCGCAGCAACGCAGGATCAGCTGACGGTTGATCTCACCGCGCGCTCTGGTGCCTTGGCCTTGGCGAGCGCGCATCGTCAACTCCGCAGCGCCCTGCATGCGCGTGACGCGATGGATGAGTGGACGATCGCTGCCGAACTTCGACCGCCAACGGTGCGCGCCTATGAGGCGGCCGCGGCCGAGCTGTTGGCCGCAGCATCAGATGCGCTGGATGCTGGATGGCAGAGCAGCTGTGCCGCCTGTGGGCAGGCGGTACGCGTTGCCGCCTGGCGCTGGGAGGAGGCGCTTGACGCCGATCAGGAGCGCGGGCAGCCAACGGCGCGCCGCGCCACCTGCGCCGCCTGCCGCGCGCTCGGGCGACGCGGTGGTGATGCCGCCGCCATGCTCCCTAATGAGGTCGCTTCTGGTGGACTCCTTGAGCCTGCGGTCCGTGCCCGAGTTGATGCCCGCTTTGCTGGCGCGGTGGACGGGGCTGCGGCGCGCTGGAGCACCCGACAGCTGCGCTCCCTTGATGCGCTGAGTAGTGCGTTGGAGCGCTCGAGCGAGAGCGCCGTGATGCTAGGGGCGCTGCGCCTCACGCTGACTGAAGCGGCGGCGGCGATGGCTCGACCGCAGCGGGCCGGCCGAACGTGGTGGGAGATTGCGCCGTGGCAGGCACTCCTCGACGCCATTGATGCGCGGCGGCGGATCTACCTAACGGCGCAGCCTGTTCCGTCACAGCTCATCATGAGTAGCGATCTCTCTGCGCTCACCTACCCAGGTAGTGGTGCAGTTGTCGTGCGTGGTGGTGTAACCGCGCGCGCCTCGCTCGCAACGCTCATCACGCGCACCCCGGCAATCCGTGTCGGGCTTCTGCGCGTCACCGTGGGCGGTAGTGGCGACGAACTCACTGATCGTGCAATCGCCGCGCGATGGGCAGGCGAACAGAGTGATGCCGACCCACTCCTCGCGGCGCTGCAATCAAACGATGCCGTGACCATCGCCGCCGCCCTTGCGCGCCTCCTCGTTGCGATGAATCCACTGATGCGCCACGACCCTCTCGTTTTGATCGACCTTGACGATCACCCTGAACAGCTGGCCGGCGTCTTGACTGCGCTCAGTCTTGCCGGTGCAACAGGGAGCGTTCTCCGTCGCTTCGACGACGACCGTACCCCTGGGCTCACGGTAACGGCGCGATTGAGTGAGCCACCTGCGATTGGCCTGCAACCACGTAGCCAGATTGCGCTGCTGAGCGACCTTGTGGTGACCCATGGTGAGCCCGTTACGCCACGGCAGCTCCTCCCGGCGTATGCAGCCGCCCGCGCTCGCGCAGCGCACGCCTCGGGGGAACTTCTTGATGCGGCGGCATTTGCACAGGAGTTGCGCGACGTTGCTGATCTCCACGCGAAGCTCCGTCCCGCTGGGTCGTTCGACCAACTCATCGCTCTGGCTGAGGGACGCATCTTTGTCGAGGGTCGGGCCGAACGTGAACGGCTGGCAACCCCAGCCGCTGATCGCGCCGATGCCGCCGCCTTCGCGCTTGTTCGCGCCACCGAAGCAGCGGAGGGGGTAGAGGAGGCTCTCGTAGCACTCGATGCCGATCCGATCGGCATGAGCCCAGTGCTGCGCAACGCGATGCTCGATGCGTATACCAGTGTGGTCGACGGCGTGCGACGCCCACTCCGCACGGTGGCTGCGCTGGAAGAGGAGCGCCTCGCGATCATTGCTGGGCTTTTGGAGCTGGGCCCACGGATGGGCCTGCACGTTTCTGTCGCGCCCGCGCTGGCATCCACCGTCGTTGCGGGGCGCACCCTTGGCGCGCGCACCACTGTTGACCCGATCGATTCGTCGCCACCCCTACGCCTTCGCTCTGATCGCGCGGCGTACGATGCTGTAGACGCCGTTCTCTATCGCCGTGGGCGCGCCGTACTTTTCTGCGAAGTCGTGACTGGCCCTCTTCCAATCGGCGAACTGCTCTTGCAGCGTCATGCGCTGATTGCGAGTGACCGCGAAGTCGTTCGACTTCTTATTCTTGCGCCCGCGCTGGTGCCACTATTGCAGATCCGACTCGCGCGCGATGAGCGACTGAGCGCGGCGTGGGAGGCGGGGAATTGGCATCTCCTCGCCGCAGATCGCGTCGCCGCACTCTCCCGGCTGGCAGCGCCGCGACTCACCGATCTCGAAGGGCATCTCGGCGCGGAGCCGCCCGCCCGAGATGCGGCACAACTCGACCTCGGCTCGATGGGCTGGGGCGTAGAACGTGGCGAAACGCCAGAAGGAGTGAATCGTGAACCTCTCAGCTGATGCCCTAAGCGCACTCTTCCTCGTTGCAACGATTGGCGTTGGGCCGTTCTGGTTCCTGATGGCCGTACGCCCAAATGCAGAGGTCACTCGGCGCACCATGATGACCCCGTGGCCCGTTGTTGCTATTGGACTCATCTATGCAACGCTAGTGATTCCCAGTGCCGGTGCGATTCTAGAAACGCTACTCAACCCAACACTGAGTGCAATCTCCGCGTCGCTCGCGACCCCAGAGGGGAGCCTCGCCGTGTGGCTGCACGTGCTCGCCTTTGACCTCATCGCGGGGCGTTACATTTGGCTTGATGGCCTTAGCCGAGGCGTGGGTGCGCCGCTTCGCATTGCGGCACTGACGCTCGCCCTCATGTTCGGGCCAATCGGACTCCTCCTGCACCTCGCCCTGCGCCCCCGCCACCCCCGAGAAGGGGGACAAGCCGTATCCTGAGCGGAACGCGCTCACCCCTTGAGCGCAGGAGTCCCGGAACCCCGGGGGAGGAGCCCAGATCGTGTCGAAGCCACTATCCGCGAACGACCAGGCCGTGAAGACCCTCGCCGATGACCTCTGGAAGGAGATGCTCTCGCACTCTCCAATCTGGGGGACCTTCCTCGGCATTGAGGTAGACGACGGCGCACTCGATGACACCTCTGACGCTGCGCGTCTGCGCGACCGCGCCATGTGGGAGAAGTATTCGAAGGCGGCGAAGGCCATTGGCGACGAGGGGCTTGATATTGAGTGGAAGATCACGCGCGACCTGATCGCCGTCGGCGGCTCGATCGCCATTGAGAAGGACGATCACCGCATGGACCTCCTCTCGTCCGTAGATCATATGGACGGTGTGCAAACACTCTTGCCGCAGATCGTCACCTTCCAGGATGCGAAGACGCCTGAGAAGTTCGCCAAGCTGGTGAGCCGACTCAAGGCCTTCCCGAAGTTCATGGATGAGGCGATTGCGCGCGTACATGAGGCGGAGAAGCGCGGCCTTGTTGCCTCGAAGATTTCAACTGAGCGCCTTATCGCTCAGCTCGACGGCCTGATGGCAATCCCGGCCGACCAGTCGCCGATCGTTACCGCCGCTAATGTTGCGGGTGATGCCGAGCGAGCCGAGCTCACCAAGATCGTTGCGGAGTATGTTGACCCGCAGATCAAGCGCTACTACGAGGCGGTCAGCGGCAGCTACCGGACCAAGGCGCGCGAAGTGCCGGGCCTCTGCTCCGCACCAAATGGTGCCGAGCTCTATAAGGTGGCGATTCGCAGCTGGACCGGATTAGAACTGGATCCGAAGGAGCTGCATGAGATTGGTCTCCAGGAGTGGGCCGACATTCAAGAGGAGATGAAGGTCATCTCGACAAAGCTTGGCTTCGGCGGCTCCATCGACAAGCTACGCGATGCTGCCGAGAGCGATCCAACGAACGTCGCCGCGTCGAAAGAGGCGCTCATCGTACGCATCAAGGAAGACATTGAGCGCGGTTATGCCGAAGCCGGAAAGGTTTTTGGACGATTCCCGAAGGCTGGCTGCGATGTGAAGGCGGTCGAAGATTTCAAGGAGAAGGACGCACCCGCCGCCTACTACTTCAGCCCTGCGGCTGATGGTTCGCGCCCAGGGACGTACTACGTGAACGGCTACGACCTGCCGTCGCGTTTCTTGCACGCCCTTGCGCCGACCACGTACCACGAGGCCATTCCGGGCCACCACTTCCAGATCGCGCTAGAGATGGAGCTGGAGTTCTTGCCAGACCTGCGCAAGCACGCCTCGCACCTTGCGGGGAACGCCTACGTTGAGGGTTGGGGTCTCTACTCGGAGCGACTCGCCGACGAGCTCGGCCTCTACCGCAATGAGATGGAGCGCTTCGGCATGCTGCAGGGGCAGGCGCACCGCGCGGCGCGCCTCGTCGTTGACACCGGCCTCCACGCCTTCGGCTGGGACCGAGATAAGGGTGTGGCGTTCATGGAGTCCGTGGGGCTGCCACGAACCGACGCGGAGATCGAGACCGACCGCTACATCGCCTGGCCAGCCCAGGCGCTCTGCTACAAGGTTGGGCAGCGTGCCATTGAGCGTACGCGCGCCGCAATTGAGAAGCGCGATGGCGACAAGTTCGATATCAAGTCGTTCCACGATCACGCCATTGGGCACGGTCAGATTCCGCTCCCGGTCTTTGAGGCCGAGATGCCGAACTGGGTTAAGCCGAAGGCATGACGACGGCTGGGGGGCCCGCGGGCGCCGCTCGCGGAACCTCCCGGCGAACGGTCGGCATCCTCGCCGCAATCGGCGCAGCACTCGCGTGGGGCTTCGGCTCCACGACGTCGGACTATGCGCTTAGCGCTGGCGTGGGGAACGACACCTTTCTTGTTATTGAGCTTGGCATCGGCTTCCTCACACTCGTGCTCCTCGCACTCGTGCGGGGAGAGATTGCTGGATTCCGCTCTCCAGGCCTCTTTCACGCATCGCGCACCGGCCTCATTCAGCCGTGGGGGGCATACACACTCGGCAATATCGCCATCATCTTCTCGAGCGGGGCATTTGTTGCACTAGTTTCGTCAATGAATCCAGTCCTCATTGGGCTGCTCGCCGCACCATATCTTGGAGAACGTGTGAGCAGGCCCGCCACCGTTCTCATGGTGATCTCCATCGGCGGAGTTGCACTCGTTGTTGGTGGTGCCGGATTTGATGGCACTCTGCACCCATTCGCCATCCTCTTCGCTTTAGGTGGTCTGGTCTGTTCGGCTACGTATGCCCTCCTCTCATCAAAACTGGCGCGTACGGTTCCCATCATTCCGCTTGTCGCCATGCAGCTGCTGGTGGCCACCATCGCCTCGGCAGTGGTTTGGGTGATTCGGGTGCTCATCCTGCAAGGAGAGCCACAGTTTCCGGCGAACCAGACGGAGTGGATCGTCACCGTGGCGACCGGCATCTTCGGCGGTGCGGCTCCGTTCATCCTCTACCTCGAGGCGACCCGTCGTATTCCAACCACCACCGTGAGCCAATTCACCACGCTCGTTCCCGTGGTGGCGCTGATCGGCGGCGTGATCTTCCTCAACGATGTGACCACGCCAATCCAGCTGCTTGGCACCGCGATCGTTGTGGTCTCGCTCTCACTCCTCGCGCGCTACGCCCGCGCGCACTGAGGTAACGCGACCCCTTACGCGGCCACCATCGCGCGCAAGAGCGCAGCGGCCTTGCGCGCTCGCCCCACCACCGGTCGGTGCGGTCGCCGCACCCCAAAGCCGTCGCGCTCAATCTGCCGCAGGATCTCGCGATAGAGGTTCGCCGCCACGCGAATGGAGCGGCCGCCGTTCTGCAAGTAGCGGATCCCAGCACCACCAAGCTCGTACTCAGCATCGGCGCGAGCGATCTCCGCCTTATAGAGTGCGCGTCGATCGCCGTCGCGGAGCGACGTTGGGCCGCTCACGGCAGCCGGGTCAAGACCTACTCGTCGCAGCGATGTGGCGGGAAGGTAGATCCGCCCGTTCGCGAGATCCTCATCAATGTCGCGCAAGATGTTTGTCCGCTGCATCGCCGCCCCAAGGGCGCGGGCAGCGCGATCAGCCTGCGCCGCGTCACTTGCGCGCACCCCGAGCAGCGCCGCCATGAGGCGACCGACGGTGCCCGCCACCTGATAGCAGTAGAGATCGAGATCGGCATCGCTCTCGATGCTCGGACCGGCGAGGTCGCTCTCCATGCCGTCGAGGAAGGCGCCGATCGCATCGATCGGGAGCGATGGGGTACGCCGCTGCAGATCGACGAAGATCGCCAACTCATCGCCGCCAGTCTGGTCAATTGTTCCTGCGTTGAGCCATGTGCGAATCGCGGCGAGGCGGCGCTGGGCGTCGGCGCGCTGCACCGAACCGCTCGGCGCCTCGAGGTCAACCAGATCGTCAAGGCGACGGAGCGCCAAGTAAAGCAGGTTGATGTCGTCGCGAATCTCGCGCGGCAGGAAGCGTGCAGCCAGGGCGAAGCTGCGCGCAACGCGATTGATGGTCGCCTGCGCCTCGGGGAGGAGAGCCGCCACGCGCGGATCGCGCTGGAGGGCCATGCGGTTACGGGCGAACGAGATTTCCGGTCGGCCCGGTGGCGTGCGAGGTGAATGGGGCAGGGTAGTCGCCACGGATCAAATCCTGGGTTACCTGCGAGGTCATGAGCGCCCCAGGCATCCCTGCACCTGGGTGCGTGCCGCCACCAACGTAGTAGAGGCCGGCGATGGCCCGGTCGCGGTTCGGCTGACGGAAGTAGGCCGACTGCTGCAGCGACGGTTCGACGGCGAAAGCATTCCCGTCCGGAGCGAGGAGCTCGTCGCGGAAGGTGAGCGGCGTCCACGAGCGCTCCACCACGATCGAATCGCGCAGGCCTGGAAGGCCCCAGTTCTCCAGCCACTCCAGGGTGCGATCGCGCATGCGTGGCTCGGCTTCGGCCCAGTCGTCGCCGGAGCGCAGGTTTGGCACAGGGAGGAGGATGGCAATGGAATCGCCCCCTGGTGGTGCCATCTCGGGCTCCGTGCGCGACGGCGCATGGATGTAGACGGCGTTGCTGCGTGGCATGCGACGGTCGCGGGTCACATCCTTGATGAAGCCGTGATAGTCATCACCAACCACCAGGGTGTGGTGCAGGAGCTTCTCAAACTTCTTGTTAGTGCCCAAATACATCATGTGGGCTGACATGGTGGTGCGCAACGGTCGAAGTCGCCATGGGAAGGCGTCAGGTGCATCGGGGAGGAGCGCGTTACGCGCCGTGACATCGCCGTTGTAGATTATAAGGTCGGCGTTGTGCACAACACCATCGGAGGTTCGCACGCCAGTGGCGCGCCCGTTGCGATGCAAGATTTGATCCACCTTGTTATTGGTGTGAATGGCGCCGCCCATCTTGGCGATGATCTTGCCGAACGACTGGATGATGCTGTACACACCGCCCTCGGTGTACCAGATCCCATCAGCAATTTGTAGATAGGCGAGCGCCGAATAGATGGCGGGCACGCGCGAAGGATCGCCACCGATGAAGAGTGAGTGGAATCCAAATGCCTGCTGCACATGCGGCTCTTTGAAAAACTTGCCGACCCATCCCTCAAGGAAACGGATCGCATCAAGGCGCGCCATGGTTGGGAGGAGCTTGACGAAGTCTTTCAGGTTCAAGAAGTTCTGGCGACCGGAGACGAGGATCCCTTCGCGGTGGATCGCACCCGATGCGGCCAAGAACGCCTCAAGCTGATTGGCGTCGTCGTTGGAGAATTTGCGCATCTCGGCGAGCAGTTGCTCGCGGTCGCTACCAAAGTCAAAGTGGCGATCTTCGCCCGTCCAGAAGATGCGATAACCCGGCTGGAGCTGGCGCAGGGTGACGTGATCCGACATCTTCTCGCCCGCTGCCGCGTAGACCTCCTCAAAGAGCCAAGGCATGGTGATCAGTGACGGACCAGTGTCGAAGGTGTAGCCACCCTCTTGAATGCGCGAAGCGCGGCCGCCGATTTCGGGGCGGGCCTCCAGGATGGTGACCTGCCAGCCATCGGAGAGGAGACGGATGGCCGTGGAGAGGCCGCCGAAGCCGCTCCCCACGATGATCGCTGTTCGACCCCCCTGCGCCATGGATCCCCCTCGGTGCTCGCCGCGGGGGCAGTGCCCCCGTGACCACCATCGTAGGGGTGTCGCGCGTAGCGCGCTGAGCACGAATCGAGGCTCCCATTGACGAGAGCGCCCTGCGGGCGGATCATCCGCCCCCAAGGGAGGAGCCATTGCCAATGAGTAGTGAACAGGCACGCAGTCGCGCGGCCCAGAGCCCTGACGAGGGTCATGAGCACAGCAACGGCGCAGGAGCCCCAGGCGTTGACGACGCCGCCGTCCGCTCCGTTGATCGGGCCGCCGCACTCCTTGTCTGCCTCGCTGACGCCGACGGCTCAGCCTCGGTTACCGACCTCTCACACTCCCTGGACCTCCACAAGTCAACGGTGAGCCGACTCCTCTCCACCCTCGAGCGCCGCGGCCTCGTCGAGCAAGATCGCGAGACCGGCCACTTCCGCCTTGGTGTTGGCATCATTCGACTCGCACAATCCGCTGAGCGCACCCTTGACCTCCGTGCAATCGCCCTTCCCGAGATGGAGGCGCTTGCGAAGGCAACCCACGAGACGGTCAGCCTTGAGGTGTTTGATGGTGTCGCCGCTGCCGTAGCGATCTGTCAGATCGACGGACCGAACCTCACGCCAATGCCCGACATCACCGGTCGACCAATTGCAATGCACGCCATCGCCTCGGGGAAGGTGCTTCTTGCTTCGCTCCCAGAGCGCACCGTACTCTCCATTGCACGACGCGGTTTGGTTCGCTATACGCCGCGCACCATCACCGATCCGCGAGCGCTCCTCGAAGAGCTTGCTACGATTCGTCGCCGCGGCTACGCCGTAGCCATCGGCGAGTGGGACGACCGCATCACTGCTGCCGCCGTGCCGATCTGTGATGCGCGCGGCACCGTCATCGCCACGGTTGTGGTGTGGGGCGCCGCTACCCGAGTCACTCCTGGAACTCTTCCTGCACTGGTCACTGCGGCGCGAGACGCCGCCCAGCAGATCAGCACGAGGTTGGGCTGGAGCGGCAACCAGCGCCGTGCTGGCATCGTGCCGCACCTTAAGGAGGACGACGCCGAAGAGCAAGAGCACGAGGTAGCTGACGACGAAGAGGCCGCTGGCTAGTGAGCGACGCGCCAGAGCAGCACGGTATCGAAACCTTCCAGGCTGAGGGCCTCTCCTTCCCGCCCAACGCGGCAACCGCCGCAGCGGCTAACGCCCGAGCTGAACTCTACGAGCGCGCCGCCGCCGACCCTGTAGCCTTCTGGGCCGAGCAGGCCCGCGAACTCCTCACCTGGCGCAAGCCTTTCACAAAAACCCTCGAGTGGGAGCTTCCATTCGCGAAGTGGTTCGACGACGGCGAACTAAATGTTTCGGAGAACTGCGTTGATCGGCACGTTGCCGCAGGTCGCGGTGAGAAGGTGGCCTTCCACTGGATTGGTGAACCGGGCGACCGTCGCACCGTTACCTACAACGACCTGCTGCGCGAGGTGCAGAAGACCGCCAACGCGCTGAAGGCGCTCGGTGTCACGAGAGGCGACCGCGTCGCGATCTACATGCCGATGGTTCCTGAGGTGGCGATTGCCATGCTCGCATGCGCGCGACTCGGCGCGGCACATAGCGTGGTCTTCAGCGGCTTCCCCGCAAATGCCCTTGCAGATCGCATCAACGACGCTACCGCGAAGGTTCTGATCACCGCCGACGGCGGATATCGGAAGGGGAACTTCTTTGAGTTGAAGCCGATCGCCGACGAGGCGCTGCGGAGCACCCCGTCAATTACTGGCGTTCTCGTGTACCAGCGCCGTCAACCAGGCACCGCGGGCACCACGGCAATGCAGGCGGGTCGCGACCGCTGGTGGCACGAGTTTGTCCCAGGCCAGGCGGCTGAGTGCCCGGCCGACCCGATGCCCGCCGAGCAGCTGCTCTACCTGCTCTACACCAGCGGCACCACGGCGAAGCCGAAGGGGATCATGCACACGAGCGCTGGCTATCTGCTCGGCGCCACCTTCACGCACCGCTCCGTCTTCGACATCAAGCCCGACGATGTCTACTGGTGCGCCGCCGATGTTGGCTGGGTGACTGGTCACAGCTATATCGTCTACGGACCGCTGAGCAACGGCGCAACGCAGGTGATGTACGAGGGGACTCCCGACACGCCCGCGTGGGATCGCTGGTGGTCGATCGTTGAAGAGTTGAAGGTCACGATTCTCTATTGCGCACCTACGGCGATTCGCGCCTTCATGCGCCAGGGCGATGAGCATCCGAAGGGACACAATCTCAGCTCGCTGCGACTGCTTGGCTCCGTGGGCGAACCGATCAATCCAGAGGCGTGGCTCTGGTATCGCGAACTCATCGGCGGCAACCGCACCCCCATCGTCGATACCTGGTGGCAGACCGAAACCGGCTCAATCCTGATCAGCCCGCTCCCTGGTGTGACCACCACAAAGCCTGGCTCTGCAACCTTCCCGCTCCCTGGCATCTCCGCCGATGTTGTTGATGACTCTGGAAAGAGCGTGCCGCTCGGCTCCGGTGGCTACCTCACCCTCACCAAGCCGTGGCCGTCAATGCTGCGCGGTATCTGGGGCGACCCAGAGCGCTTCAAAGAGACCTACTGGAGCCGATTCCCTGGTTCGTACTTTGCGGGCGATGGAGCCCGCCGTGACACAGAGGGCTACTTCTGGCTCCTTGGGCGGGTGGACGATGTGATGAACGTCTCCGCGCACCGCATCAGCACGATTGAGGTCGAATCCGCACTCGTCGACCACCACTCCGTCGCCGAGGCGGCGGTGGTGGGGAAGAGCGATCCACTCACTGGCCAGGCGATCGTTGGCTTTGTGATCCTGAAGAAGGGGATTGAGCCAACGCCAGCTCTCCTTGAGGAGCTGCGGGCCCACGTCGGGAAGAGCATTGGCGCGATCGCCAAGCCGAAGCATCTTGAGTTTGTGCCAGAGCTTCCGAAAACCCGCTCGGGAAAGATCATGCGGCGCCTCTTGCGCGACATTGCCGAGGGTCGAAATCTCGGCGACGTCACTACCCTTGCAGACTCAGCCATCGTTGAGGTGATCCGCGCCAATACTGGCGCTGCCGACGAGTAGGTCGGACTTTTCCACACCCCCGGCCTAAACCACCGGATCGGTGGACAACTCGCTCTCAGTCACCCGATAAGTCGTTGATAAGTCCCTTCTGCAGAGAGGCTCCGCCCGCGATGCTACTCGTAGCCCGAAGGGGCCAGCGGTGAACCCGCCGACCGAGCAATCGGCCAGGCGGCACGAACTGTGGCGATGACGGGATCGAACCGACAGGCAACTGACGGTGCTGGTGAATGACCACCAACGCGCGGGGCAACTCGCAGCGGCGGAGCGGAGGGTCACCTGGGAGCTTCAGCTTTACGGCTGGTGCGACTCGATCCGATCTCACAGCGGAGGGGAACCGGCGTGCAAGCGTCGCCCCCAACATCGGATGGCCCCTCGGGTGATCTCTTTTTTCTAGGGACTCGCGCTCTCTGGCGCGCCGCTCTCTGGCGTGCTCGGCGATGGGTCAGGACTGATTGATGGCGAACCTGACGAAGATGGCGAGTCCGACGGACTTGGTGAAGGAGTCGCTATCACCGGGAAGGCGTTCGCAATGACTGTTCGAATCTTGGCGATCGTTGCGGGAGTGAGGTACGCCGGGTAGGCGCTCGGGGCGAAGCGGTAGAGGCGCACTTGCGCTGTTGCTGCACGCGAGAAGAGATCCACCAGATTCGGCAGGGAGCTGCGCGGCAGATCCGTCCACACGTACCCCTTCGCCGCAGCTGCGAGTGCCGGCGCGTTCAAGATCGTTGCCGCGCCAAGCTGGTCACGAATTGCGAGCAAGAGCGCCTGCTGTCGTCGCATGCGGCCGTAGTCGGAATCTTGGTGACGGCTGCGCGCGTAGGCAAGAGCGAGCCGTCCGTTCAAACGCTGTTGCCCAGTGCCGATGCGCAGTTGGATTGAGCCGAGCACTGGGTCCGGATAGTTGTTGTCGTAGACCGGTTCCGTGACGTTCATGTCGATACCGCCCATGGCATCCACCACCTTGATGACGCCCCAAAGATCGGCAACTAGCACGGCGTCAATCGGCCGCTGTGTGAGTTCCGAGATGGTGGCGCGTACCGCGGCGATTCCTGAGACGCTCCCCTCGCCGGGCCAGAGCTCCGGATAGTAGAAGGTGGCATCGGTGTACACCTCATTTAGGAGCTTCTGGAAACAGCCGCATGGACTCGCGTTGCGGGCGGCACCAGGAGGAAGCGGCACATTCACCATGTTGCGCGGGAAACCAAACATCGCCACGCGCCCAGTGGCGACATCAACCTCAACAAGCAGCATTACATCCATGCGTCGACTCCATCGATCTGAGCCCGCATCAGAGCCGAGCAGGAGCAGATCAAACTTGCCGTCGTCACCCCACGGGATTGCGCCAGGCCGTGCCCACGGCGTAGTGACCGTGAGCGAGGGGAGGGTCCCAGTTCCGCCGCCGCGGGGCGGCATGGTCGCAGGACTGGCGGTGATCGAGCTGCCAGGAGATGGCGAGCCATCTGTAGAGCCTGAGGGGGAGACAGGCGGCTCTGGGCTTGGGGAAACGTCGGCGAACGTGTCATTGAGGAGTTCGTCAAACGCGACCAGCGAGCGACCTACGGCAACGTGCGGTGCCACGATGAGAAGGAGTGCCGCGATCACCACCACGGCGCGGTCACGTGTTGGCAGCCGCGACCCGCGCACGACGTGTGCCGTTGCGCCAAGGCGCCATCCGCCGATGACGATGTTCAACAGGCCAAGCGCAAGGAGCGCTCCTGGAGTGACCAAGATGATGAGGAGCTGTGTCGTGCCGCCGAGCAGCGTTACGAGGAGTGCTGCAGCGAGGAGGGAGAGGAGCGGCGCAGCGAAGAGCACTGCCTGTCGACGATTGCCACGGAGCCAGTGCCCCGCGCCAGTGAATAGCGTGGTCAATAGGGCGGCGCGCATGGGCGAGATAGCGGTCCGGGTTCGATTTGGGCTGGCAGGCTTCACCCCCTCATCCTCCCCGATCTCGGGGAGTTGTGGGGAGCCCTCAGTTGTTATGCGAGAGGTAGCGCGCGCCCCTTTGCCTTCGCTTCGGCAGCCTTGGCCGCCCAAGCGCCGAGAACCTCATCCTTGTGCGGCCGAATAGGGCAGTGACCGTCTTTATTCCCCGCCTCGTCGCAGTAGCCGAGTGGCACGCACTTGGGTGCCAAGAAGCTGCCGAGGAACGGGCTAACCGCAAACACTTCGTGTCGGATGAGTTGGAAGAGGCGGCGGATCTCCCACTGCGCCATGGTGCAGAGGCGCAGGCCCGACATATGGATGAGGGCACGCAGGTTGACGGTCATGATCAGGTTGGTGCGCGTCGCGTTCGGGAAGACGAAGCGTGCATCTTCGGCTGGGATACCTGCCGATACGAGGTCGCCGTAGAGTCCAAGGGCGCCTTGGGTAGCCTCTTCAAATCGCGCACGCACCGTTTCATCGGCTTCGGCGACAGAGCCAGGGAGCATCGTTGCCGCCTTCTTGAAGGTGACGTAGCGCTGCGACTGCTGGTCGAAGGCGACACCAGCACGGTGCCGGACAAGCTGGTGGCTGAGCGTTCGGGTAACGCCGGTAATCGCGAAGGTGAAGACGATGTGCTCAATGGTGCTGCCGTGGCCCGACTCAATGACGCGGCTGACCAGCTCGCGCTGCTTCGCTGGATCAATCTCTCCCGCCTCAGCGCGGCGATAGATCTCCTCGGGCGGCAGCTCGGAGTAGCAGGTGCGGCAGGCGGTGTAGATGATCGGCACATAGGAGCGCTCGACGATCTCGCGATCGGGGAAGAGCATCGTCGCCTTCATCCCAAGGTCGTGACGACCTGGGTTCTTTGGAATCCCGCTCTTCTGCTTCTCGCTCATCTCAGTAGTAGTCCGAGCAGGAGAGGAAGTAGCCGCACTCGCAGATCATCTTGCATTTGCGATCAATCATCTGCGCGCCGCAATTGGCGCAGCAGGTCATCACCAGGCCAGGGTCAATCTCAGCCAAGGGGGTTGGCGCGACGACCGCTACGGCGCTCTCATCACTCGTCGGGGCTGGAGCGGATTGGTTTGACATCTGCAAGATCCTACCGCTCCGAAGGGGAGGTGGCGCCGCGCGTCGCTTCCCACGGAGCGCCAAGACCGAGACGCGCCCCCATTAGGCGGCGAGCTTCGGCCAGCACCGTGCCCGTCGGTGTGCCGCTTGGCAGCACCCGCACGAGCGCAAGGTCGGCGGGTCCAACTACCAGGCGGCGTCGCACGAAATCCACGAGCTCTACCCAGGCATCGCCAACAAGTAGGAGAGGCCGCGCGTCGCTCACCTGCAGTAGGTTCCAGGCGACGGTGATCTCGGCTAGGGTTCCGATGCCGCCGTCAAGCGCAATGAGCAAATCTGCCTCCGAGAAGAGGCGCAGCCGGTCAAAGAGATCGGCAGAATCTATGCGGCGAGTCACCGCCTCATTCGCGGGCAGTCCGTCCCAGGAGGTGACGGTGTACCCGAGTACCTCGCCACCCTTCGACTTTGCGCCGCGAGAGGCCGCCCCCATGAT
>JBDLWN010000054.1:0-11102 GCA_039804225.1 Chloroflexota bacterium | reverse complement strand
ACAACGGGACTCGAACCCGGAACCTACGGTTTACAAAACCGTTGCTCTACCAATTGAGCTATGTCGGCGCCCACGTCGGGATACCTTGCGGTCCGTCGGTGAGGCGTGATCATAGCCCCCTACGGGCGTGGGGGTCAACCACCCACGTGCGGGAGATCGTCGCTTTCAGGGGTGGCCGTCGCGTTGGCGTCGTCGGAGACAGGCGCGACAGGTTCGCTCGGTGCGACCAGCGGTGCCCCCGTGGCTGGCACAGGCTGTGCCGCTGCTGGGCGTTGACCGAGCGTCTCAAAGAGCAGGATGGAGCCCGCAACGGCGGCGTTCAGACTAGCGACCTTGCCGGCCATAGGAATGCGGACGAACAGGTCGACCCTCCGGCGAACGGCGGGCGAAAGCCCCCGCCCCTCCGCTCCGATCACGATGCAGAGTGGCCCGCGCAGGTCGGACTCGCGATATCCCTGAGCCGCCTCGGCCTCGGCGCCAACCACCCGAATGCCCCGCAGGCGCAAAGCGGTGAGTTCGTCGGCCAGGTTCTCCACGCGGGCGACCAGGAGGTGCTCGACCGCTCCAGCGCTGGCCTTAATGGCGGCTGGCGAGAGGGGGGCGGCCCCCTTGCTCCCAATCAGGAGGCCATGCACCCCGACCGCCTCGGCGCTACGGATCAGGCTGCCGAAGTTTTGTGGATCCTCTACGCCGTCGAGCGCCAGAATGAAGGGGGCCTCCCCGCGCGCAACGGCACGGGCGAGCAGGTCCTCGGGGGCGGCCTCGGGGCGCCGCTTCACGACCAGGGCAACCCCCTGATGCCCATCAAACCCCGCCAGTTGCCCGATCAGGGCACCCTCGACCTCAATAATCGGGATGCGGAGGGCGGTGGCATGCAGGACCATCTGTTGGAGGGCGTCTCGGCGCTGCGGCACCACCAAGAGTCGGACCGCCTCTCGGCGGGCGGCAAAGGCCTCCTCTACAGGCCGACGCCCAGCGATCACTTCGTGCTCTGGGCCGACCATGCCGGCGACCTGCAGGGAGATCGCCCGTCGCGACGCCCACTGCTTGGCGCCACCCGCACGAAACGTTGGGCGTGCGACGCCAGAACGCGCTCCAAATGGTCCACCAGGACGCGTGCCACCAGGGCGGAACCCGCCGGGGCGCGGTGGTCGCGGGCGCTGCTCGTCGCTCATCCCTGCGGTCCAGCCAATCGCCAGCGCTGCCCATCGCGGCCGTCATCAATGAGCACGCCGAGGCTCGCAAGCTCGTCACGCAGCGCATCGGAGCGCGCCCAATCCTTGGCGGCACGTGCGGCAATACGCGCTGCCAGGAGTGCCTCAGCACCCGCTGGAAGAACCGCACGATCTGGCAGCACCGCGAGTACGGCGTTGATCTTCTCGAGAACGGAGATCAGCGCCTGGGCGCCAGCGCCGCTGCAGTTGGCATCCAGGAGGCGATTCCCGTCGCGCACGAGATCGAAGAGTGCTGCGAGAGCTTCGGGGACGGCGAGGTCGTCATCCATCGCAGCGGCGAATCGGCTCCAGCTCGCTTCGGCGAGTGTTGCTGCGCGCTGATCGGCCTCCGCATCGCCCGTGGTGATCGCGCTACGTGCGGCCAGCGCGGCGACGAAGGCATCGATGCGTGCGATCGCCGATGCGGCCGCGGTGAGCGAATCATCGTTGTAATTGAGACTTGTGCGGTAGTGCGCGGAGATGAGTGCAAGCCGCAGAGCGCGCGGTTCGGCGCCGCCCGCAAGCAGGTCGCTCACACGAGAAATGTTGCCGAGCGACTTCGACATCTTGTCGCCTGAGACGTGCAGGTGCGCGCAGTGCATCCAGGTGCCGACGAACGGCTTCCCCGTAGCCGCCTCAGACTGCGCGATCTCGTCTTCGTGATGCGGGAAGACGAGGTCAATGCCGCCAGTGTGCAGGTCAAACGATTCTCCGAGGTAGCGCATGCTCATTGCCGAGCATTCAAGGTGCCAACCTGGTCGCCCCGGACCGAGCGGGCCATCCCACGATGGCTCACCCGGCTTCGCCGCTTTCCACAACACAAAGTCTCGGACGTCATCTTTGCTGTACTCATCGGCCTCAACGCGCTCGCCGACGCGCATCGCTTCGGGATCAAGGCGTGCGAGCTTGCCGTAGGCTGGCCACGAGGAAATCTTGAAGAAGATCGAGCCGTCCTCTGTGCGATAGGCGTGCCCGCGATCAAGTAGCTGCTGCACGAGGGCGATCTGCTCGGGGATATGTTCTGTTGCACGGGGCATCGCGTCGGGGGTCGCCATGCGGAGGGCCGCCATGTCGGCGCGGAAGACCGCCTCCCAGCGATCGGTAAGCGCGCGAATCTCGACGCCCTCTGCCGCTGCGGTGCGAATGATCTTGTCGTCAATGTCGGTCAGGTTCACCACCCAACGCACCGTGCGACCGCTCGCGCGGAGCCAGCGCACCAGCGTGTCGGCGAAGAGGAAGCTGCGGAAGTTCCCGATATGCGCTGGGCCGTAAATGGTGGGCCCGCACGAGTAGACCCCAATCTGCGCTGGGTTTAGGGGTGTGAAGGGGCGAGTCTCTCCACTCAGCGTGTCGCGGAACTGCAGGCTCACTCCGAGGTACCCCTTCGCTGCGCCACGAGGATCGCGGCGCAGCGAATCGCTTTGCCGGCACCCTCGTCGCCAACCAGATTACCGCTCGACGCCTTGGCGCTGACACGATCGGCGGGAATGCCAAGGAGGCTGGCTACATTCGCGCCAATCTCGTCGAGGTGCGGCGCAAGCTTTGGCGCGCTGGCGGTGATGAGCAGATCGACCCAGAGTGGCTGCACGCCAACGGCGGCGGCGCGCTCCACACTCTCGGCGAGCAACGTTCCGCTCGCAATCCCCTTCGGCGTCGCATCGGTTGCGGGGAAGAGTCGCCCCAGGTCGCCAAGTCCGGCGGCGCCGATGAGGGCATCAGCCACCGCATGGAGCACTACGTCACCATCGGAGTGCCCGATTAGCGCTGGGCTTTCGGGGAAGGGGCGTCCACCAAGTTGGAGCGTGCCGCTTGTGCCGACCGGGTGCGCGTCGTCTCCCCAGCCAACGCGGATGCGGCTTCCAGGGAGGGAGGAGAGAATTTCACTGAAGGAGACGGTCGGGTCTGACGGTCGTAGCAGTGCGCCGACAGAGAGAATGTCGTCTGGCTCGGTCAGCTTGCGCAGGCGTGCCGATCCCTGTACGAGCTCAACTGCAACGCCGATTGATTCAAGAACGCTCGTATCGTCGGTCGCCGCAGGATCACGCGCAAGCGCAGCGGCAAAATCGGCCACATGGTGCGCAGCGATCCCCTGTGGAGTTTGCGCCGAGACGACGCCCGTGCGATCAACGCTCCCTGAACTGTGTGCGGTTGCAGCACCTGTGGCGCTCGGCGCAATGCGCTTCAACGTGTCGGCGATCGGCATGACCGGCGCTGCGGCCCCGTGCTGGTGGGCGGCGGCTACGACGCGGAGCGTCACATCGGCATCGACGCCTGGACGTGCGGCGTCATGAATGAGTAGTACCTCCCCTGCATCACCCGAAGCGCGCTCAAGTGCCTTGAGGCCAGCGGCGACTGATGCAGAGCGCGTCTCACCACCAGGCACAACGGCAACAACAGGAGCGGGAATCCACGGCAGGGCGGCGTAGGTGGCGACACGATCTTGTGCGGTGACCACAACGATGCGCCGAACGCCATCGCTTGACGCGAACGCTTCAAGCGACCAACGCAGTGCCGGCTTTCCAGCAATGGGGATGAGCGACTTGTCGACGCCGCCCATGCGCAGGCCAGAGCCCGCCGCCACGATGATGACGTCGAACGTTGAGCCGCTACTCACCGAGCGCCTCGACGATCGCTTCACGTAAGGTGCGCACGGCGACGACCTTCATCCCTTCGGGCATTAACTCACTCGCGGCGCCACGTCGCGGGGCAGGAACGATCGCTGTCGTAAATCCGTGACGTGCCGCCTCACGGAGTCGTCGAGCGAGGCCAGAGACGGGCCGAAGCTCACCGAGGAGCCCGACCTCACCGACAGCGACGAGTGCGCGATTAATGGGGCGGTCGCTCTGCGATGAGGCGAGCGCGAGGGCGAGTGGTAGATCGAGGGCAGGCTCATCAAGCACAATACCGCCGACCAGGTTGGCGTAAATGTCGCGGTCGCTCAGCGCAATCCCCGCGCGACGTGCGAGCACCGCAGACAAGAGAGAGAGTCGTGCGGTGTCGAGCCCGCGACCGGTGCGGCGCGGTGTGCCGTATGCCGTACCAGCAACTAGCGCCTGCACCTCAACCAACATCGGCCGGCTCCCCTCCAGGAGCGGGGCAACGACGGCACCTGGCGCACGCTCATCTCGATCATCAATAAAGGCGCGACCCGGATCTTCAATTCCAGCCAGGCCGCTCTCTCCCATCTCAAGCAGACCCAACTCATCAGTCGAACCGAAGCGATTCTTCGCAGCACGCAACGTGCGCAGAGTGCCGTGACGATCACCGTCGAGCATGATCACCGCGTCAACAAGATGTTCAAGCGTCTTTGGCCCAGCGATGCTCCCCTCTTTCGTGACATGGCCAACGAGGATTACTGCCGCCCCAGTTGCTCGCGCAACGCCCGCGAGCACCTCCGCACTCCCCCGAACCTGGCCAACACTCCCCGCGGGTCCCTCAAGCTCTGCGAGCGTGGCAGTCTGAATGGAGTCAACAATCAGCAACGTTGGACGACCGCTCTGTGTCGCCTCTGCAATGGAGCCAACCTCGCTCTCGGCGAGGATCTCAACACTGTCAGCAGCAACGGTAGCCATGAGGCCGAGCCGTTCGGCGCGATCGGCGATCTGGGCCGCCGACTCTTCGCCTGACGCATAGAGCACGCGCCCGCCGGCGAGTGCGATCCCCGCGGCTGCTTGCAGTAGGAGGGTGCTCTTGCCGATCCCTGGTTCACCGCCGAGCAAGATGATGGAGCCAGGCACGGCGCCACCGCCGAGCACGCGATCAAGCTCAGGAACGCCGAGAGGGAGGCGCGGCGCTCGATCGGCGCTGGCCGCGCGTAGTGGTTGTGGTTGCACTGGCGCCGCTGCAGTTCGCCCGCCAGCGGCACGCACGCGCGCGGAGGGCCGATCTCGCACCGTCTCAACGAGGGAGTTCCACGAGCCACAACTGCGGCAGGGATTCTCGAGGGCGGGCGCCTCAAAGGCGCAGGTCTGACAGAGCCAGACGCTCTTACTCTTCGCCATTCGGCGGAGGCGCTAGTCGACTGCGCCGACCGGCTCAGCCGGCACAGCGGCGGGCGAAGCTACCCCCTCTTCGCGAATCATCACCGTGATCGCGCCGTCAACAAGGTCGACCACATACGATGCGCCGATCGGATCGGCCCCCTGAAGGAGCCGCTCGGCGAGTGGATCCTCGATGAGCGTCTGGATGGTGCGGCGGAGCGGGCGTGCACCGTACGAGACGTCGTACCCAACCTTGATGAGGTGGTCCTTCGCCGCGTCGGTGATAACCAGGTCATGGCCCTGCGTGCGAAGCTGCGCCACGACGCGCCTCACAAGTAGGTCAACGATGCGACGCATCTCCTCTTGGTTGAGCGGTCGGAAAACGATGCGTGAGTCAACGCGGTTGAGGAACTCTGGGCGGAACGCCTTCTTCAGCTCCTCATCGACCTTCTCGCTAATCAACGTGTACTCGTCGGCGGCGCGCGCCGCCTCGCCCTCACCGCGCGAGCGGAAACCGAGCGACGAAGGTGTTTGAATCTGCCGCGCACCAAGATTTGACGTCATGATCAAGATGACGTTGCGGAAGTCAACTCGACGGCCCTTTGCGTCGGTCAGCTGACCGTCTTCCAAAATCTGCAGCAAGATGTTGAAGACCTCGCTATGTGCTTTCTCAATCTCATCAAGGAGCACAACCGAGTATGGACGTCGTCGAATTGCCTCCGTGAGCTGACCGCCATCATCAAAGCCCACGTAGCCTGGAGGTGCGCCGACAAGGCGGCTCGTGTTGTGGCGCTCCATGAACTCGCTCATGTCGATCTTTACGAGCGCATCTTCGGTGCCGAACATGAATTCGGCGAGCGCCTTCGCAAGCTCGGTCTTCCCGACGCCAGTTGGCCCAAGGAAGAGGAAGCTGCCGATCGGTCGCTTCGGATCCTTCAGCCCAGCCCGAGCGCGACGGACGGCACGGCTCAGGGTTGAAATTGCCTGCTCCTGCCCAACAACCCGAGCGCTAAGCGTCTCTTCCATCTTGAGGAGTCGTGCAGTTTCGGCCTCGGCCAAGCGCATGACTGGGATGCCGGTCCACATGGATACGACAGCGGCGACCTCCTCTTCGGTCACGACCGGGCGCGTGTCTTGTCGTGACTCAGTTGCAGCTGGGGCGGCAATCGCAATGGGTGCACCTGGCGCTACGACAGGTGGGGCAACGGGTGCGGCAACGGATACCGTCGACCCTGGTGCTGGCGGAAGATTCAGGCTCATGCGCCATGCGCGATCAAGCTCTTCAATACGGCTCTTCAGTCCCTCGCCCTGGTTACGCAGCGAGAGGGCGCGATCAAAGGCGCCGGCCGCCTCCGCGTCGCGCTGATCTCGCTCCACGGCATCCGCTTCACGTCGCGCTGAGCGCAAGTCGGCAGGTGGCGATGAATGTCGCAACATCACGCGGCTCGAGGCTTCGTCGATCACATCAATCGCCTTATCTGGGAGCTGTCGATCGCTGATGTAGCGCACGGAGAGCTCTACCGCCGAGGCGAGTGCCTCATCAGAGATGCGCACCTTATGGTGTGCCTCGTAGCGCGGGCGTAGCCCCTTGAGGATTTCGATCGTCTCATCGACCGACGGCTCGGCTACCAGCACCTGCGCGAAGCGGCGCTCGAGCGCGGCATCCTTCTCTATGTGCTTGCGATACTCATCGAGCGTGGTTGCACCAATACACTGGATTTCACCACGGGCAAGTGGCGGCTTCAAAATGTTTGCAGCATCAATGGCACCTTCGGCGGCGCCAGCACCGACAAGCGTGTGCAGCTCATCTACAAAGAGGATCGCATCGCGCGACGCGCGCAGCTCTTCGAGCACCTTCTTGAGGCGCTCCTCAAACTCGCCGCGATACTTGGTGCCGGCAACGAGCGAGCCCATGTCAAGTGTGACGACACGCTTGTCGAGGAGCGGAGCAGGAACATCGCCCTTGACGATGCGTTGCGCGAGCCCCTCGGCGATTGCTGTCTTGCCGACGCCTGGTTCGCCGATCAGTGCTGGGTTGTTCTTTGTGCGACGCGCGAGCACCTGAATGACGCGCTCAATCTCCCTCTCGCGACCAATCACTGGGTCAAGGCGTCCGGAGCGGGCCGCATCTGTGAGGTCGATGCCGAGGGCATCGAGCGTTGGGGTCTTCGAGCCGCTGCGGCGCTCGGTTGGCTGGGCTGTGGGAGTTGATGACTGGCTCAGCACGCGCACGACCTCGTGGCGAACCTTCTCCAGGCTGACGCCCAGGGATTCCAGCACGCCAGAGGCGATCCCTCCCTCTTCGCGCACGAGGCCGAGGAGGAGGTGCTCAGTGCCGATGTAGTTGTGGCCCAAGCGGCGCGCCTCATCGATTGCCAGCTCAATCACCTTCTTGGCGCGCGGCGTCAGGCCGATCTCGCCAACGACGGGGCGCTCGCCACGTCCGATGATGAACTCAACCGCCTGGCGAACCTTGGCCAGCTCAACGTTGAGGTTCTCCAGCACCTTCGCCGCAACGCCTTCGCCCTCACGGACAAGGCCAAGCAGCAGGTGCTCTGTGCCGATGTAGTTGTGGTTGAAGCGCTGCGCCTCGTCCTGGGCGAGCGTCAACACCTTGCGGGCGCGATCCGTGAAGCGATCGAAGCGGTCAGCCGTGGCCATGCGCTCCTCCGATCCCCGCTCCCAGGCGTAGGTCGCCAGGCAGTTGTGCGGAGAGGAAGTCTACCACTCCGATTGGGCGCTTCACGAAGGGGCTCAACACCCCCGCGGGGCTAGGCCTGATCGGCAGGGGCCTCTGGGGCGGCATCGGCGAGGGCCTCTTCAATGACCTCCGTCGCGCTCTCGCCGTCATCGGCCTTCTTTGGGGCGCGCTTCTTCTTCGTCTCGCCGTCGCTTCCAGCAGCGTCATCGGCCGTCTCGGCGATCTTCTCGCGGATTCCGGCGAAGGCTGCCGCGAGCGTGGTGTCGATACCACCCTCTGGCTCCTGTACGGCGTCATCCATCGAGAAGCTTCGCTCTGGTCGAGCTCGACGCGTCTCGCGCTTCGGCTCGGCGGCTGGCGTTTCTCGCACTGGAGTCTCTTCGGCCTGCTTGAGGCTGAGTCCAAGACGGTGTCGCTCAGAGTCGAGGCTGATCACCTTCAGTTTCAGCGTCTGCTCGTCCTTCACCACGTCGCCCGGATGGGTGACGCGATTGTGCGAGAGCTCGCTGATATGGATGAGTCCCTCGAGTCCGTCGCGCACGCGCACGAAGGCACCGAAGTTCACCAGCTTGGTGATGGTTCCTTCAACGAAATCGCCAATCTTGATGTCGGCGATTGCGGCGTTCCATGGGTCTGGCTGCAACTTGCGGATCGAGAGGCTAATGCGCCCGCGCTCCGTGTTGATGTCAATGACTTCGGCATCAACCGAGTCGCCAACGTTGTAGCCGGCTTCTGGGTTGGCAACCTTCGACCAGCTGATCTCACTCTTGTGAATGAGTCCGTCGATGCCCCCAAGGTCAACGAAGAGTCCGAATGGCGCGATCGAACGCACCACACCGGCAACGCGCTGGCCAACCGAAAGGGTGCTGAAGAGTTCGTCACGCTTACCGCGGCGCTCCTCATAGTGCGCAACCTTCTCGGAGAGGATCAGGCGGTTCCCCTTGCGGTTCACCTCCAAGATCTTCATGCGCAACTTGCGGCCAACGTACGGCTGCAGCTTCTCAGCAATCTCCTGGATTGCGTCACGCGGTGCGTCGCCAGCTGGGCGGCGCGGGAAGTCGACGATCTGGCTGATCGGCACGAAGCCGCGAATGCCACAGTCAACAATGAGTCCGCCCTTGTTGTGATCGATGACGGCGGCCTCAATGATGGTGCCGGCGTCGAGCTGCTCCTGCATCGTGCGCCACTTGCGCTCCATGCCGGCGCGGCGGATTGAGAGCACCACGTGCCCATCTTCCGACTCGGGCTGCATGACGTAGACAAGTACCGTGTCGCCAACGGTGAGGGCGGGGCCCTCTTCGCCGTTACGGCCGTGAAGTTCGCGGCTCGAAACAACACCTTCGCTCTTCGCGCCAATGTCAACGAGGACCTCGTCCTTGTCGACGCGCACAACAATGCCGTCGAGGACGTCGCCCTGCTTGAGATTCTTAATTGGCATGCCTGCACCGGCGAGCAACTCTTCCATGGTGGTTGGCTCAGGACCGGTCCACACACGTGGCGTAGGTGCAGCGGTTGGCGCTGCAACTGGTGCCTCGGTGGCTACTGGTGCCGATTCGGCAGATGGTGCATCAGCGAGGTCGACCGCGGGGGTCTCCGTCGAAACTGCTGCCTTCACCTTGACGCTCTTCGGCTTTGCAGGGGCTTTCGCCTTGCGTGCTGGAGCTGCTGCTCCAGCGTCGGCACCCGCCTCAATATCGGCGGCGCCAGGGGTCAGTTCTTCGTTCAAGTTTGTAGTTCTCCTTACGACGTATTCGCGCTCAGGAGGTGACGCCGCCAGCAGAAGCAGGTGGCGCAATCTCGCGATCGCGTTCGGCGAGCCTACCACAGCCCCCCTGACTCGGCCTGGGATTACGGAAGCTTGAGTACCTGCCCGGGGGAGATCACATAGGCGGGGCCCGCAATGTTATTGAGGGCGGCAATCTGCTTGTAGCCATCGGGGCCTAACCCGAGCGACATCGCAATGTCATACAGCGTGTCACCCGACTGCACCACGTAGGTCTTTGGCGCGTCCGGACTCCCCGTTGGGGAGGGCGACGGCGACGGTGATGGACTCGGGGACGCGGACGGCGAAGGGCTGGGCGTCGGCGACTCGGACGGAGTTGTTGTTGGGCTTGCCGCCACGGAAGGGGTCGGAGTGGCCTGGCTGGGGGTTGTGAGTGAACCAACGATCGAGGTCACGATTGGGCCGACGATGCCCGCAACTGGGCCGCTTGCGACGGTAATGACGGCGGCGAGAGCGACGACCAGGAGCACGCGAAGCCAGGGCGAACCGTTCGACGGGCGAGGGAGTGCGGCGGTACTAATAACCGCGGCGTCACCCACAGGCTGACGAGGGGCAAGGCTGGTGGCGAGGGTGCCGAGCTGCGCTTCGCGCGCTTGGCGGATGGGACAGTCGCCGCCCACGATGCAGCGCTCCGCACGAGTGTCCTTGGCCAGCTCGGGGCGCGCGGGATCGGCGCCGCAGCGGCTGAGGGTGCGTGGAGGGGTGATGGTGATTGCTCCGCGTGGGTCGAGGAGCCAGGGGCACGGTGTTGCGTTCAACGGTTCCACGCTCGGAGAATACCCGACGAATCACCCCAGGACGCCAAAGAGCCCGGCGACGACCTATTTTGCCGAGGAGCTGCCCCCTCAGTATCTTCGGCGCTGGAGAGCTTGACTTCCGTGTTCGGGATGGGAACGGGTATGGCCTCTCCGCTACAGTCACCGGGCTCCGCTTGGCGAAGTCCGAATCCATGACTGAAAACATCGATGAGTCTCTGTTTCATCGGGGGTATATCCAAAACGACCACGGGCGCCGAAGAGGCGTCGTGGAGGTCAAGCCCTCGACCGTTAGTAGCGCTTTGCTGCAGCCATCACTGGCCTTCCACACGCGCCCTATCAAACAGGTAGTCTCCCTGCGGTCTTACCCGGTTAACCCGGTGGGGAACCTCATCTTAGGGCGAGCTTCGCGCTTATATGCTTTCAGCGCTTATCCCTGCCGAGCTTAGCTACCCTGCGATGCCCTTGGAAGGACAACAGGCACACCATAGGCTCGTCCACTCCGGTCCTCTCGTACTAGGAGTAGCTCCCTTCAAGTTCCCTTCGCGCACGCTGGATAGAGACCGAACTGTCTCACGACGTTCTGAACCCAGCTCACGTACCGCTTTAATTGGCGAACAGCCAAACCCTTGGGACGTACTTCCGCCCCAGGATGCGACGAGCCGACAT
>JBDLWN010000053.1:0-12315 GCA_039804225.1 Chloroflexota bacterium | reverse complement strand
CGCTCACGGCGCTGCGCCGTGTCTGCGCGGTGCCACCGGTGGAGATCGTGCTTGAGAAGCGCCTCCCCGTTGCCGCTGGGCTGGGCGGCGGCTCGAGTGATGCCGCTGCAACGCTCCGCGGTGTCGCTGAGCTCTTCGACCTAGACATTGATGAGGAGACCCTGAACGCCGTCGCGGCCGAGGTTGGCTCAGACGTTCCACTCTTCTTGGTTGGTTCCCCAGCGCTGATGGAGGGTCGCGGGGAGTTGGTGACCCCGCTTGCCCCCTGGAGCGGTGAGCCCCTTGGGCTCCTGCTGATCACCGCGGGTCTGCCGCTGCGCACCCCAGAGGTGTTCGCCGCCTTCGCCGCCGGGCTCCGAGCCTCGGCGCAGGGGGCGGCCCTGGTCAGCTCGCAGCACCTAGCCGCCGAACTTACGGTCGGGATGAGCGGGGAGGGGCTCCTGCAGCGGGCCGCGGCCCTGGCATCGGCGAATGACCTTCTGGCCCCCGCCCGGGCGGTTGCGCCGTGGCTCCGCCCCTTCGATCACGCCCTTCGTCGCCTCCTTGGGCGCCCCCTCTCCCTCTCAGGTTCGGGGCCAACCCTCTTCCTCCTCTATCCTTCACACCGAGATGCTGAGGAGGGGGCTACCCTGATCGCCAGCGCTCTCGCGAGCGGGGAGCTTGTGGCGCCCGAAGGCGTCGCCCCCTCCGTAATCGCAACGAGACTGATCGGGCCAGAGAGTGGCGAAAGGGGAACAAGGTGAAGCGTTCGGTTACTGGGGCGGGGATTCCTGCCGCCATCGGACCATATAGCCCGGCGATCGCCGTGGGCGACGAGCTCTACTGCTCCGGACAGCTCGGACTCCATCCTGAGACTGGCGCCCTCGCTGACGGCGTTGCCGCGCAGGCGGAGCAGGCGGTGATCAACCTTGGCGCCCTGCTTGCCGCTGCAGGCTATGGCTACAACGACATCGTCAAGACGACCATCTTCCTTGTTGACCTCGCCGACTTCGCCACCGTCAACGAGATCTACGGTCGGGCCTTCACCCAGCCATACCCAGCACGTTCAACGATCCAGGTTGCAGCGCTGCCGAAGGGTGGCCTGGTCGAGATCGAAGCGATCGCGAAGCGAGGCGGCGCTACAGGATGAACCCCTCAAGTCGTGGGCCGGAGCGCCTAGAGGGCGTGACGGCCATCATCCTTGCCGCCGGAGTGGGATCGCGCATGCAGTCCCAGGTTCCTAAGGTGTTGCATCAACTACTCGGCCGACCAATGGCGGGCTGGGTTGTGGCAGCTGCCTCGGAAGCGTTCGCCGCAACGTCCGTCGTTGTTCTCTCGCCCGCTACGGCTGGTCTCGCTGAACTTCTGGGTGGAAGCGCATCAGTTGCAGAGCAGCCGAAGCCGCTTGGCACCGCCGATGCTGTTCGCTGCGCTCTTGCAGCGCTGCCAGCCTCTGCAAAGGAGCTCCTCATCGCCTGCGGGGATACCCCGCTCATCACCGCCGCGCTGATGCGCGAGGTGGTTGCAGCTCGTCGCGAAACAAACGCCCCCATTGCGCTCGCGGCGTTCGATGCCGACGACCCCACCGGCTACGGTCGGGTGATCGAGTCAAGTGACGGATCAGCGGAGCGCGTGGTTGAGGAGCGTGATGCCAGCGAAGAGCAGCGCGCCATCGGCACCGTGAATGCTGGACTCTACGCGGTTGATCGAGCCTGGCTCGTCGAGGCACTCGGCGCCATCACACCGTCAAAGGCGAGCGGCGAGCTGTATCTGACCGACTTGATCGCTGCGGCCCACGCCGCAGGCACTCCTGCACCCATCGTCTACGGCCCAGAGATTGAGCTTGAAGGGGTAAACGACCGACACCAATTTGCCAATGTCGCAGCCGCACTCCGCGAACGGATCAACGAGGGGCATCTTGACCGTGGCGTAGCGCTGATTGATCCGACGACCGCATGGATTGACGTGCAGGTCGAAATCGCAGCCGATGCAGTGATTGAGCCAGGTGTGACGCTCCTTGGGGCAACGAGCATTGGGGCGCGCACTCGGGTCGGGAGCGGCTCGCGGATTGAGGCGACCACTATTGGTGACGATTGCATCATTCGATCCTCAGCGATCGAGGGTTCCAGCATTGCGTCGCACGTTGATGTTGGGCCTTTTGCGCATATTCGACCGGGGTGCACCATTGCGTCGCACTGCCATGTTGGCAACTTTGCCGAGCTAAAGGCGACCAGCCTCGCGGCTGGTGCGAAGGTTGGTCACCATTCGTATCTTGGCGATACCGAAGTGGGGGAGCGTGCGAATATCGGCGCGGGGACCATCACGGCCAACTATGACGGGGTACAGAAGCGCAAGACGATCATTGGCGCTGATGCCTTTACTGGCGTCGGCACCCTGATTGTGGCTCCTGCGGGGATCGGTATTGGAGCGAAGACAGGGGCCGGCACAGTAGTGCTTGCGGATATCCCTGATGGTTGCACTGCGGTCGGCGTTCCGGCCCGCATCATTAGGGAGGCGTAACGGTGCTTGGTACCGATATTCTAATAATCCTTGTGCTGATCCTGATCAACGGATTCTTCGTTGCGGCAGAGATCGCCTTTGTCTCTGTGCGCCGCACACGGCTTGATGAGCTCGCTGAAGCCGGTGACCGCGGCGCTAAACGAGCCCAGGTGCTCATGCGCGATCCAGGTCGCTTCCTCGCGGTCATCCAGGTAGCGATCACCTTCCTCGGAGCGCTGGCATCCGCCGTCGCCGCAGTCAGCATCGTTACCGTTGTCTCAGAGCCACTACGTCAGATCACGTTCCTTGCCGACTATGCCGACACGATTGCGCTGCTCTTCGTGACCTCGATCGTCGCGATCGTCTCCATCGTTCTCGGCGAACTGATCCCAAAGGGCCTTGCCCTCGGCAATCCCGATCGCATCGCACGCACCGTTTCCGGGCCGATCACGATCTTCGCCAAGTTGGTCAGTCCGCTTGTGGCGGTGCTCGTCGCGCTCACCAAGCTGATCTCAAAGCCATTCGGTATTGACCCAACCCGTACCCCGGAGCTCTCTGCCGCCGAGATCCGTCTGATCGTTGAGCAGGGGAGCCAGCAGGGGGTGCTTGAGGCGGAAGAGGAGCAGATGATCAGCGCCGTGATGTCGCTGAGCGACTCCAAGTTGCATGAGGTCATGGTGCCGCGCATCGACATCGCCGCAATCGACCAGGAAGCGAGTTTTGATGACGCAGTCACCCTCGTCCTCACCGAGGGCCATAGCCGCACGCCGCTCTATAAAGAATCTATCGACCACATCGTTGGCATCCTCTACGCCAAAGACCTGCTGCGCATCATTGCCGCGGGTGGGCCCCGCCCTCGTTTGCGCGACATCATGCGCCCGGCGCTATTCGTTCCGGAGTCACAGGCCGTCGACGATTTGCTCAACGAACTCCAGCGTCGCCGCGTCCACATGGCGATCGTGCTTGACGAATATGGTGGCACCGCGGGCCTCGTAACGATTGAGGATCTTCTGGAAGAGATCGTCGGAGACATTCAGGACGAGTTCGACGAGGAGGAGCCGATGAAGGTAATCCTCCGCGATGGTGAGGCCATCCTTGATGGGCGAGCTGATATTGATGAAATGGGCGAGCTTGTTGATCCGCCGCTAGAGCTCGAGGACGATGAGGAGTACGACACGGTGGGCGGATTCGTCTATCACCGCATCGGTCGCGTCCCCGTTGTGGGCGACACGGTTGCGGTGGATCCATTCACGATTACGGTGATCAAGGTGACGGGGCGTCGCGTCGGTAAGGTGCGTGTGACCTGGGATGCTGGGGCGGCGAAGCCCGTCGCCGATTAGGCGGAGATCACTCGGTCAATTATCTCTTCTAGTTTCGCGACGGCGCGCGGGTTCAGCTGCGGCAGAGCGCGAATTTCACTAATCGCCTTTGCGCGCCACTCCTGTGCTTGAAGGCGGGTGTACTCGCGCGATCCGGTCCGCTCAAGTACCTGCAAGCCTGCGGTAACTGACTCGGCGCCTGGGTTCGCCTCTGCGTAGAGGCTAGTCAGCACAGCGCGGTCGGCGGGGCTGGCCTGCTCCATGGCGTGAAGGACCGGGAGCGTCTTCTTATGGCGGGCGAGATCGGAGGCCTCTTTCCCGGTGCTCGCCTCATCGCCCCAGATGCCGAGGAGGTCATCGTTGATTTGGAAGGCGAGTCCAAGCGCCCAACCAAAGTTGCGGAAGCGGCGAATGACCTCCTCATCGTCGCTGGCAAGAATGGCGCCAGATTCAACGGATCCGGAGATGAGAGCGGCGGTCTTGCGACCGATCATCTCAAAGTAGTGCTCGACGCTCTGCATCTCCGTGCGTGCGCTTGCTGCAATATCAATGAATTGCCCTTCGCAGAGCCGTAGACAGGTCTCGTCGTACAGCTTCATCAGGCGGATCACTTTGCTGTCGGAGAAGCCAAGCTTGGTGAGGTGGTGCAGCGCAACACGGCTGATCGTAAAGAGTGCATCACCCGTGTTGATTGCCTGTGGCACGCCATCGCGAACCCACAGCGTTGGCCGGCCGCGGCGCTCCGCGTCACCATCTTCAATGTCGTCATGCACAAGGGAGAAGTTGTGTCCCAGTTCCACGGCGGCAGCACCGGGGAGTGCGCGATCCCAGTCTGACGAGATAGAGGCATAGGCGAGCAGGCCGAGGAGGGGGCGCATCCGCTTGCCGGGTCGGGCCGCTGGATCGGAGTAGCCCAGGTGGTAACGAATCTGTTCGTACATGTGGGCCGTAATCGGCTCCTCCCATTCGGCAAGCAACTCAAGAATGGTGCGATCCGTTGCTGAGGCGAGTTCGTCAAGGTTCAGGCTCAGCAGATCTTCTGCCGCCCCTTGCTGCTGCTGGCTCACGGACCCCCCTTATCTCTCACCCGGACCTCTTGCCCGGCGCGTAAAAACGCGGCGCGGCTGTAGGGCAATGCTACCCTGCGCATCATGCCTGCACGTCAAAGCACTACGTCGCTGGCCGTTGTCACCTCCCGCTTCCGCCTCGGAGAGGCCGATCGCGTGCTCACCCTCCTCTCCGCAACGCGCGGCAAGTTCAAGGCGATCGCCAAGGGGGTCCGCAAACCAACAAGCCGCCTCGGTGGGGGGGTTGAGCCCTTCGCCGAGCTTGACCTTGCCCTGATAACGGGGAGAACCTTTGATACGGTGACGCAGGTTCGCAGCGTTCGGGTTTGGTTGGGGCTCCGAAGTAGGCTGGGCAGTGCAGCGGTTGCTTGGTACGTCGCAGAGCTGGTCGAACGCGCAACGAGTGACGAGCAACCTGAACCCGAGCTTTATGCGTTGCTACTGCGTGCCTGGGATCTGCTTGAGTCTGGGGCGCCGGATGCACTCGTTGCGCGCTGGGCCGAACTCGCGCTTCTTGACGTGGCTGGGCAAGGTCCAGAGCTTGACGTTTGCCTGGAGTGCGGGAGGGCGCCCGTCGCGGGCGAGGCGCTCCGCTGGGATGACGAGGGCGCCGGCATCCGCTGTCTGTCGCACGCAATTGGTGGCGCGTTCTCCAGTGATGCACTGCGACTGATGCGCGCCTTACGACGGTTTGCACCTGAGGAGCTTGTTGCGCTCAATCTGCCACCTGCCCCGCAGCGAGAGGTGAGTTGGGCACTACGCGGAGCTGTGCATCTCCTCTTTGGCGCAGAGCCAAAGAGCCGCAGCTTTATGGATGAGGTCCTGGCGCCATAAACGGCGGCGCGATTCGGGTGCGGTGTTAAGCGGCGATGAAGCCCGTCGAGGTCGCGATAAACCAGATTGCGGCGAGGAGTGCCAGCATCGCTCCGTAGGTCAGCAGAATGCGACGAAGGTCACGGCGTACGATCGGCAGCTCCGCGGCAATTTCGGCGGTGAGCCGCTGTGTTGATGCGGCTCGGCTCCCAATTGGCGCTGAGGTACCTGCAATGACGGTGGGCCTTGGGGCAACAAGCGACGCCTCATAGGCGGCGGCAGCAGCCTCTTCGGCAGGGGTTAGCCCACGCTTCGGCGCATCGGCGTGTGACTTCAGCTTCGGGCGCTGGTCGGGGCGGAAGCGCTTCTCTCGTTTTGCCATGACTCCTCCTTGCTGGATCGTTCGCAGAGGATACCCGACCCAGCTTGAGGGGGCGGCGAGGACTGATAGGATGCAGCCGTGGATAGCCAAACTCTCCTTGCAATCGGCGTCGCGGGGGTGATCCTTGCCTTGCTGGCGCTCCTCGTCGCCGTTATCGCAATCCGCAACCTTCGCCGCCTCCGTGCGGACTACGCGGCGCTCGTCTCAGGGAGTGGGGTGTTGAGCGCAGAACAGCGATTCGCCCAGGTGCTCGAGCGCGTTGCCGAGCAGGGCGCCTCCTCCCAGGTGACGGGGACGCGCCTCTCAGCCCTTGAGGCGGCCGCCCCGGGGGCACTGAGCCGTATGGGCTTGATCCAATTCCAGGCGTTTGAGGATGTTGGCGGTGGCCAAAGCTCCGCCCTCGCGCTGCTTGATGCCATGGGAAGCGGCGTCGTCATCACCGCGCTGCATGCACGAGTCGGCACACGTATCTACGTGAAGCGCGTCATTGAGGGTCGGGGCGAGGGGACCCTGGGCGCTGAGGAGTCGGCGGCAATCGCTGCCGCCCTGGCACAGCCTGCCTACAGCGCTCCTCAGCGGTGACGTCGCGCGCCTCGGGTGCGGGCGAGCGTGAAGGGGGATCGCAACTCCCAGTCTGGTCAGGGATAACACCAAAGCGCCCCACGGCACCAACCCCGACGATCGCACACCTTGTCGATGACCTCAACGACGAGCAGTACGCCGCCGTCACACACGGTGAGGGGCCCCTCCTCGTCGTCGCGGGCGCCGGCACGGGAAAAACCCAAGTCATCACGCGACGCGTCGCTTGGCTCATCGCTGAAAAGCGTGCTGAGCCTGAAGAGATCCTGGCGCTGACCTTTACGGAGCGCGCGGCAGAGGAGATGCAAGGGCGCGTCGATCGTTTGGTCCCGTACGGCTATGCCACAACACCAATTAAAACCTTCCATGCATGGGGTGATGAACTACTCCGCGCCAATGCGCATCGGCTCGGCCTCTCCGGCGATTTGCGCGTGCTGGGACGCGCCGAGGTGGTTCTCTTGCTCCGCGAACATCTCTTTGAGCTCGGCCTCAAGCGATTCTTGCCGCTTGGGGATCCAACGAGATTCCTCGGCGACATCGCCGGCTACTTCTCGCGCGCGAAAGACGAAGCGCTCGGCCCTGATCAGATTCAAGCGTTCGCGGCAGAACTTCAGGCACGCGCGACCGAGGCACGCAGTGCCGCATCGTCCACTGCCGATCTTGAGCTGCAGCGGAACCTTGCCTCGTATGCCGATGCGGTTGACCTCCTGGCGATTGAACATGGAGAGCTCAGCACCGCACTACGCACGTATCGCACGATCCTGAATGAGCGTGGCCTGCTTGATTTTGGCGATCAGGTGCTGCGTGCCTATGAGCTCCTGCGCGATGACCCCCTTGTTGCTGCACGTGCGCGGGAGCAGCACCAGTGGATCCTGGTAGACGAGTATCAAGATACGAACCGGCTTCAGGGGGCGCTGGTGGATCTCCTCTCGGATGGACGGCGCAATCTCACCGTCGTCGGCGATGACGATCAATCGATCTATCGCTTCCGTGGGGCGGCGATCAGCAACATCCTGAACTTCACGGAGCGCTACCCCGATGCGAGCAAGGTGGTCTTGACGAAGAACTATCGCAGCACGGGCGCTGTCCTCACCGCTGCGCGACGCCTGATTCGCTTCAACGATCCAGAACGGCTTGAGGTTCGCCTCGGCATCTCGAAGGAGCTCACCCCAGAGGGGATGCCTGGCGACGCGCTCCCGGTGACCTTCCGTCGCTTCCGAACCACGGCAAATGAGGCCGACTGGATCGCCGCTGAGATCCGCGACTCCATCGCAAGCGGGCGACGGGCTCGTGATCACGCGGTACTCGTGCGCGCGAACGTTGACAGTGTGGAGGTTGGGCGCAGCCTCAACATGCTCGGGATCCCCTGGCGCTCGAGCGGTGCTGCCGGCCTCTACGATCGCCCCGAAGTGCGCCTTCTCTTGGCGGGTCTGCGCCATGCGGCCGACCCAGATGCAGCGGCACCACTCTTCCTGATCGCCGCAGAGTCGCGCTTCAAGGTGCCGCCCACAATTCTCGCCGCCGCCGTGGGGAAGTCGCGTCGCGACCATGCCTCGCTGCGCGAGAGCCTCGCAACGGTCGGAGCGGGGCATGAGGCCACCGAGCGTCTCCTCGAACGACTTGCTGGGGTGGTGCAAGAGAGCGTTGAACGGACAAGTGGTGAGGTGCTCTACCGCTGGCTGCGTGAGTCTGGCCTGCTCGCCGAGCTCACTCGCGAAGCGACACCTGAGTCCGATGAACGGATTCGCAACATTGGCCGCCTCTTCGATGTGGTGCGCTCCCGCAGCCGCCTCCTCGAACTTGATCGCGCTCCATTCCTGGTCCGCTACCTCGAGGAGCTCGGTGAAGCGGGGGATGACCCGTCGGCCGCCGACGTTGATCCCGATCTTGATGCCGTTGCACTCCTCACCATTCACCAGGCGAAGGGCCTTGAGTTCCCCATCGTCTTTGCTGCAAACCTCGTTGAAGGGCGCTTCCCAGCCAAAGGTCGACCGCCGCGCCTTGCGCTCGCTGCAGCGCTTGGTGGCTCTGATGATGTGGTGCCACGCGACCCCCGTGCCCCAGAGGGGCCAACAGAGGCAGACGAAGAGGCGCTGCGTGAGGAGCGACGCCTTGCGTACGTGGCACTGACGAGAGCATGCGAGCGCTTGGCCCTGACCGCCGCAGAACGAAGCAGCAGCGGTGTGCGACCTCGTAAGGTCAGTCGATTCGTCGCCGAGGCACTCGACCTCAGTCGCGAGCAGCTCGAAGAGTTCCCACTTACTGGTGAACCAACCTCAAAAATCGACGGTCTCGCGATTGTCGCCCCACCACTTCCAGTTCTCCCGGTGCGTGAACCTGGAGCAGGGGAGAGTGCGCCACTCACGCTGAGCTTTACGGCCATTGAGGCGTTCATTGCCTGCCCACTGCGGTATCACTATCAGCAACGTCTCCGCATTCCGCTACCACCGCATCACTCTGCGACGTACGGCGCCGCCATGCACGCCGCTGTCGCCGAATTCCATCGCGGACAGATGGCGGGCACACCGCCGGAGCTCGGTGAGCTATACGCCGCTCTAGAGCGCAGTTGGCAGAGTGCAGGGTTCCTCTCGCGCAGCCATGAAGAGGCACGCCATACCGCGGCACAAGAGGCGATTGCGCGATTCCGCAGTGAAGAGATGGCAACGGGCCGCGCGCCCGCCTACGTAGAGAAGGACTTCTCGTTTGAGCTTGGCGGGCATAAGATTCGTGGCCGTTGGGATCGCATTGATGTGCAGGCGCTCCCGCCCGAGGGTCGTAGTGTGCCAATTCCAACGATTGATGTTCCTGGTGACGTCGTGCGCCCCACTCTGCCGCTCGGTGACGATGAGTGGGTGGTGGTCAGCGATTACAAGACGGGCGGGCGCGATGATGACGATGCGAGCAGGAAGCGCGCGAAAGAGTCACTGCAACTCCAGCTGTACGCGCTGGCATGGCGCGCTACAACGGGACGCCTCCCCGACGAGGTCAGTCTGCGCTTCCTCGATACCGGGCGTGTGGCCACGGTGCCCGTGGAGCCGAAGCGCATCGTGAAGGCGCGCGAACAAATCGTGGTGGCAGCAGAGGGGATCCTGGCTGGCGTGATGGATCCAAAGCCAGAGCTGATGACGTGCACCTACTGTTCGTACCGTGAGCTGTGTCCAGCGTCAAAGGCTCCGGCGGGGCGTCCCGCATGACCTTGCGTGATGGAGATCGACGTAGCGCCGCAGAGCAGCTTGAGTTGCCGATGGGCGAACAGTCCGCCGCTCCAGTTACTGGAAAGGTGTTACGCACTGCAGCAACGCCACCCACACCACCGCGTATTCCTACCGGAGATCAGCGCCTCATACGCCTCCTCGCTATCGGCGCACTGGTTGCGGGGCTCCTCACCGCTGCTGGGACGCTGACGATTGACCCCATTGATGAGCAGACACGTGCTCTCGCGGTTGCGGGCACCCTCGGGCTCACCGTGGCACTGGGGCTCACGTCGCTCCTGCTGCTGCGCTCGTACCGGGAGCATCCGGGCGTGTGGCGCGTACGCCGTCGCCGGAGCCTTCGACGTGGGCTGTTCGCAGGAGCCTTGATCGGTGGCTACCTCGCCCTGCGCATCATTGGTCTTGGGGGTCCAACAGGCCTGCTGATTGCCGCCCTGCTCGTGGTGGTAGCCGAGGCGGCGATCTCACGAAGCGAGATCGATTCGGTTTAGGACTCGAACTGCCCCTCAGAGGGGTGTAGGATTGTTGAGCGCCCTGCTGGACGTCGGCTCGCACCGGCGGCGCTTCTGAGTGAAATGGTGATCCATATGAGCCCGAACACCCCACCCTTCGCCGACTCCCTTGCCGCGCTCGGTTGGAACGGCACCCCAGAGCAGCGCGACCCACTCGATCGCCCGTCGTATGTTGGGCCGGTCAGTTTCTCGCAGCTTCCGTGGATTGAAGATGTAGCCGAGATCCGTCGTCGCAAGGCGGACATCGCGATCATCGGCGCACCATTTGATGATGCCGTCACCCATCGCCCTGGCACGCGGTTTGGCCCTCGTGCCATTCGTGAGGCGCAGTACCAGACGGGCACCCTCCACTCGCTTCAGGTGGGCGTGGAGCCATTCACCGCTCTCACCGCCGTTGATGCTGGTGACGCCCAGGTCTACCCTGGGCGACTTGAGCATGGTCACGGCGCCATCTATCGCAAGGTTCGCGAAGTTGCGGAAACGGGTGCCATTCCGATCGTGCTCGGCGGCGACCACTCAATCACCTGGCCGAATGCAACAGCGATTGCTGAACTCCGTTGGCCGCAGCGCATCGGCATCCTCCACTTTGATGCACACGCCGACGCCTCGATTGACGGCTACGGGTCGCTGAACAGCCATGGATCACCAATGCGCCGGCTGATTGAATCTGGCGCGGTGCTTGGCAAGAACTTCGTGCAGGTCGGCCTGCGCGGCTACTTCCCAGATACCGAGACGCTCGGCTGGATGCGAGAACACGGCATGCGCAGTCACTTCATGACCGAGATTGAAGAGCGCGGCTCAGAGGCGGTCATCGCAACCGCCATCGCCGAGGCGCTCGACGGCCCAGACGCCATTTGGATCAGTCTCGACATTGATGTGGTCGATCCAGGCCTTGCGCCAGGAACGGGCACACCAGAGCCCGGGGGAATGCTCTCGCGCGAGCTGCTCCGTGGACTCCGGCAGATTGCGGCGCAAGTCCCGATCGCCGGAATGGACATCGTCGAAGTCTCACCACCGTATGACTGGGCTGAGTCGACAGCGATGATCGCTAACCGCGCCGCCCTTGAAGTCATTAGCGCGCTGGCAAAGCGCAAGGAGTCCGGCGAGACAATTCGTTGGGAGCACTCCCGCTGAGAGAAACTGCATCCGAGGTACGAAGCCGCCTCCTTGCTGACGAACGAGATCTAACCGCAGGCGCTGACGACGACCTAGCGTATTGGCAGAAGGTAGCGGGAGCCTCCGATGGCCCGATCGTAGAGATCGGATGTGGGGCAGGCCGCATCTTGACGACACTGAGCGCCAATGAACGGCAGCTGATCGGCCTGGATCTTGATGTGGCGGCCCTCTCTTTGGCCGCGGAGCGCGCGCCTGCCGTCGAATGGATCTGCGCCGATGGGCGAACCTGGCGTCGCGAAGCAACAGTGGCGAGTCTCGTGATTATCGGCGGTGATCTGCTCTCGCTTATTACCGTGCCCGACGACCTAGAGGCATTGTTGCGCACCGCAGCGCTGCACTGCCGGCCCGGTGGGCTGGTGGGGATTGACGCCACACTGATGGATCCGCAGCTGTTCACGGATGAGGTTGAGGGGGAGTGGGGGATTGATCTGGAGCGTGCCGATATCAATCACGGCACAATTCGCCGTGAAAGTCGAATCACGCCCGATGCGCAGGCGCGAACAAACACCGTCTTGCTGGAGATTCGGCATCGGGTGGTGGGGGGCGATGGCCGCCTTGTGGCGTTCTACCCGGACCGAGCACCGTTTGCGATTCGCGCCTGGCAGCCGGATGAGGTGCGCACCCTCGCCGCCGCGGCTGGCCTACGAGTAACTAACGTCGTCGCTGACGATCGCCTTCGTTGGCTGCTACGGTCATCGCATGAGTGACCCACGCCCAATTGGGCTCTTTGATTCGGGGATTGGTGGCCTTACCGTGCTGCGTGAAGTGCAGTCACGC
>JBDLWN010000052.1:0-5180 GCA_039804225.1 Chloroflexota bacterium | reverse complement strand
GGATTCGTCCACGCGCCGCCTGGGTACCAACGCCGATCGGCGGGAACCCCGTTCTTGATCTGACCTACGAGACGGAGAAGATCAACCCCATGTTGCGCATGGGTTTGACGCGTGTGGAATTCGTGCCGTACACCGGCCCCGCCGCCGCACTCGTGGTGCCGCTCATCCCCTCCGATGCTCCAGCGCTGAATCATCTCTATCAGCTGGGATTTGCCGCATGGCTTCCACCACTCGCCGTCGCCGAAGGGGTGTATCGAGGCATTCACCGCAATGGCAAGTTGGTCGCGGCGGCGGGCACCCATGTGGTCGGTCGACGTGAGCGCATCGCCGTGGTGGGCAACGTGCTGACTTCATCTGGTGCGCGCGGCAACGGCTACGCGCATGCGAACACCTCAGCGGTGACCGATGCACTGCTCGGATTCTGCGATGAGGTGGTGCTGAATGTGCAGCGCGATAACGCCGCCGCCATCGCCGTCTACACCTCACTCGGCTATAGCGTGAAGGCCGAGTTTGAGGAGCGGCTCGTTATCCGCCGTAGCGGCATCTCGGTGCCGCGCATCCTTCGGCGCCTCTTCGGGCGCTAAGCACGAATCACCCTTAGCCTCATCTACCCGCGAGCCCGCACGCTACGATGCCGCAGATGAGTAGTCGACCCTATGCGGTCGTTCTTGCCGGTGGCGGCGGAACCCGCCTCTGGCCCCTAAGTAGCCCGAATCGGCCGAAGCCGTTCCTGCCGCTCCTGCATGGACGCAGCCCACTCGCGGTCACCCTTGAGCGACTCGCGCCCCTCATCCCCATCGAAGATACCTACATCGTGGTGGCGGCAAGTCAGGTGCACCTCGTACACGAGTGCGCGCCACAGATTGCGGCTGATCACATCCTTGCCGAGCCGGTCAGTCGCAATACGGGAGCGGCGGTCGCGCTCGCAGTCGCAACGATTGAGCGACCCGATGATGCGGTGATGCTGGTGATCCCCGCCGACCATGCGGTGCGCGATGCTGAAGCCTGGCGCACGGCACTCGCCGCCGCCGCCGACCGCGCGAGCCGCGAAGCGGGGGCGCTCTACACACTCGGTGTGGTGCCGACCCGACCCGAGACTGGATTCGGCTACATCGTCGCCGACGGCGAGCGCGTCTCACGATTTACAGAGAAGCCGCACCGCGATGAGGCGGAACGCTTGATCGCTGCGGGTGCGCGATGGAACGCTGGAACGTTCGCCTGGCGCCGCGACAGTGCTCGCGCCGCGCTCGAGCGATTCGCACCAACGCTGATCAACAGCATCGGCGAGTACAGTACCGTGCCAGCTGGGCCAATCGACACCTTCGTGATGGAACCCGCCGCTGCGGCCGGGCTGGTGCGCACCCTGCCACTCGATTGCGGCTGGAGCGATATTGGCTCGTGGGGTGAGCTTCGCGCGCATCTGCTGCCACGCACCGCTACCGAAGAGATCCGCATGGAAGCGCCAGGGGGGCGTACCATTGTCATCAGCAACGAGCATGGGGTGATCGCCCTGCAGCCGAACGGTGCAGCGACGATGGATCTTGAACGCATGAGCGGCAGCGATCTGCGCGCCGCATCTGAGAGGGAGTAGCGATGGGCGTCGGCGAGCCAACGAAGATTCTCTTCGGCACCGACGGTTGGCGCGCCAAGATTGGTGACGAGTTCACCTTCGAGAATGTGCGCCGACTCGCCGAAGGCGTTGCCCGCGTCGTAGAAGAGGATGGCGCCACCGCCAAGAGCGTCGTGATTGCCTACGACCGCCGCTTCGGTTCAGAAGAGTTTGCGATTGCCGCCGCCGAGATCCTGCTTGCACACGGCATCCCCGTTGCCTACTCACGCACCGACGTGCCAACGCAGATGGCCTCGTACGAGGTGGTGATGCGCGGCGCGGCGATGGGTGTGGTCATTACCGCCAGCCACAACCCGTGGATGGATAACGGCTTCAAGGTCAAGTCACCAACGGGCGCCGCCGCTGGACCCGATCTGTTGAAGCGCATCGAGGCGCACGTGGCGAACACCCGCGGACCCGAGCTGATCGGTCGGCCATTCACCGACGCCGAGGCGGCGGGCCTGGTGGAGCGCTACGACCCATACCCGGGCTACAAGAGGTTCGTTGAGCGCAACCTTGATCTGAAGGCGATGACCGCGCAGAAGATGCGCATCTTGGTCGACCCCGTCTACGGCGCTGGCGCCGGCTGGATCGGTCGACTCCTAGCGGGCGGCAACATGGTCGTCGACGAGATGCGCAGCGAGCGCAACCCCTGGTTCGGCGGCGTGAACCCTGAGCCGATTCGTCCGCATATCGATCCGGTCCTCGCGCGCATAGCGGGCGGCGGGTACGACATGGGGATGCTCCTCGATGGTGACGCCGACCGTGCTGGCGCCGTTGACGAGCGTGGAGTTTTCTTGCATCAACTGCAGGTCTTTGGCTTGCTGGCGTACTACATGCTCGAACATAAGAAGGATCTGAGTCCGATCGTGAAGACGGTCAACGAGAGCTCCATGGGTGAACGACTTGGCGAGCGCTACAACGTCACCGTGCACGAGACGCCAGTTGGATTCAAGTACGTCGGCCCGAAGATGATTGAGACTGGCGCCTCAATCGGTGGCGAAGAGTCGGGTGGGTACGGCTTCAAGATGCACCTCCCTGAGCGCGACGGCATCTTCGCCGATCTGCTCCTGCTCGATCTGTTGATTCGCGAACGTGCACTGGGGCGACCAACGATGAGCTCGGTGATGGAGCACGTCGCCTCAATCGCCGGCGCTTCGTACTACCTGCGTATTGATGTGCACATAGAGCGCGCCGCCTACCCCGCGGTGAAAGAGCGCCTCGCGACCGAACTCGTCGGCAAGCCACCGAGCAGCATCGGTAGCCACGCCGTGCGCGCCGTGCCGCTCACCACCAACGACGGCGTGAAGTTCTTCACGACCGACGGCAGCTGGCTGCTGGTTCGCTTCAGTGGCACCGAGCCACTCGTGCGCGTCTACGCCGAGGCGACCTCTGCCGAGCTCCGTGATGACCTGCTGCACCTGGGAGAGAAGCTCGCACGCGGCTAACCAGTCTCAGCTACGGCGCCCCATCCCACCCGAGTAGCGCAAGGTTCCCAGCATCGAGCTGTAGTTCAAACGTCGCGCCATCGCGCAACACCCCTCTCACACACCAGGCGAGGCGGCGTGGCGTGCGCTGACCCGATCCCTCAGCGGCTCCTTCAGTAGGGAGCACCCAGGCCAGCTCGAGCCTCTCATCAACAAGCGCGCTGCTCGGTACGAGCGCCGCAGCGGCACGCAGCGCAGTATCGGCGCGGGCGACGCGTGCGGGCAGCGCGGCAAGGGGAGACTCTTCCATCGCAATGCCAACAAGCTCGCCACTCCCGTTCAGCACCACACGCGTGCCGTCACCGGGCACCGGCACGCCGCGCACCTGCCGCTCCCAGATCACGAGCGTTCGTCCTGCCGCACTCCCCACCTCTGGACCGCCACCAGGAATTTCAAGACCCAACCGCACCAAGTGACGCAGCGCTCGGGCGATCGCCGCACTCTCGCTGAGCCCACCGCCCTCGAGCGCCACACCACTCTTGGCAATCAGACGCAGCGAACCGTCGAGTGTGCTCTCCACACGTAGCACCTCACTACCATTCGTGCTGATCATTACTTGTCGCGTCCGCTGCTCACCACTCTCACTGCGTACCACGATGAACGGTTTGGCAGCAAGGTCGCGCAACTCTAGTGGCGAGAGAATCTGTGCGGCGACGATCGCGATCGGTCGTACGTTGATTCCCGCACCCTCAGCGAGAGGAGCACGGCTCGGCGCAATCGCCGTGCCAGGCGAACTGCACGCTGCAATCAGCGCGACCAGGAGTGAGAGCATCCAGCGGAACCTACACATATCGTCGCCCTCCAAGGTCGGGGAGTGTCGCCGATGGCGCGTGAGGCAGATGCCCGTAGCCGCCCCACCACTCTGGGGTGAGGTGCGCTGGGTTGTAGGCACTCAGGAGTGCGCGATCAAACGCAGCGCCAGCCGTTGCACCATCAAGCAGCCCACCCCAAAAGGCGCGCTCGAAGCGCAGTGCTGCACCCTGCCACGCCGTGCCGGCGTAGCTCACGTAAAAACTGTTGGGCTCTCCAGAACCTTGCACCTTGCGTTGGGCAATACCGAAAGCACCCGGGAGGCGTGAGGCTCGTTCGCCGTTATGGCAACTCGAGATGTAGACGAGCGAAGCTGCGGGTGTTCCGCGGCGCATTGCCGCGATTTCGGAGGGCAACACGATTGGGGCGCCAAGGCAGAGCCCCGCGTCGGCGCGGAAGCCACCGGCACGACTGCCAGACTTCGGGTCCCAATAGAGAGCGCCATGGCTGTGTACATAGAAGGCGGCCGATGTAGCACCCGAAACCATGGCGCGGCGCGTGAAGGTTGGCCCCACGGCACCAAATACCTCCCATCCGAGTGCCTCGAGCGCGGTGAGCGCCTGTCGGGCGAGCCGATCAGGGAAGGTGTTTGTCGCGCCCGTGCACGCCTCGGCGAATGCGGTGCGATTAGCGAAGACCGCAGCGTTCTCGTTGGGCGGCGATACCGTAAGTGCGGCGGCGAGGAGAACCGTTGCAAACATGCTCCCTCCTGAGTGAGAGCGGGGGCGAGAGCGGAGGAGCACTCTGGCACCTCGCGCGTATCGGCCACGTCTGCACAACCGAACGACAGGTGGTAGAGTCCCCGCAGCAACGCCGCGTGGACGCGAAGCTGGTGAGATTCCAGCACTGTCCCGCAACGGTTATTGGGAGTGGCTCCCATAAGTCCGGTCGCCGGACACGCGGCATAAAACGCTTAGGCCCTCGAGGCAAGGGAGGAAGCATGACTGCTTTCGTTCGCGCGCACCGGTTTTTTCATCTCACCCTGCTGCTCGTTGTAGCACTCGTCGTCAGCGCATGCGGCGGAGAGGCCACCAACTCACTGCAGCCAGTGAGCCCCACACCAGTCGTTGAAGCCGACTACCCACGCACCGTCATCGACGATGCAGGCGTTTCGGTAACGATTGCGGCGAAGCCACAGCGCATCGTCGCGCTCACCCCAGCAAGCCTTGAGGCGCTCGCTCAGTTTGGGCTTGGCAAGAGCGTCGTCGGTGTCGCGGCGTGCACCTGCCTCCCCATCGCGTTCACGGCAACTCCGCAGGTGGCCGACTTCAACG
>JBDLWN010000051.1:0-5182 GCA_039804225.1 Chloroflexota bacterium | reverse complement strand
GGGGGATAGTACGCCGATCGCTAGACTGCCCCACGTGAGCGCCAAGCCTGACTTTACGCACCTCCACGTCCACAGCGAGTTCAGCCTGCTCGACGGCATGAGCAACCTGGAGGCCCTGATGGAGGAGACGAAGCGCCTTGGGATGGACTCGATTGCCCTTACCGACCACGGCGCCCTCTACGGCTCGGTCCAGTTCGTCCAGGCGGCAAAGCAGTTTGGGATTAAACCGATCATCGGCGTCGAGTCGTACGTCGCCCGCCGTGGGATGCGCGACAAAGAGGGGAAGGCCGACCAACAGCCGTTCCATCTCATCGCCCTCGCGACCAGTGGAACGGGCTACCGCAACCTCTGTCGGATCGTCACCGACGCCCACCTCGACGGGCTCTACTACAAGCCACGTACCGACCATGAGCATCTCGCACGACATGCCGAGGGCCTTGTTGGACTCTCGGGATGCTTGAACGGCGAGATCGCTCGCGCATTGGAGGTCGACGACTGGGAGCACGCGCGCGCCTTGGCGGGGAAGTACGGCGAAATCTTCGGGAAAGGGCGCTTCTTCCTTGAGGTGCAAGATCACGGCCTCCCCGAACAGCGTCGCCTCAACGAGCAGCTCTTCCGACTCGCCCCCGAAGTAGGTCTCCCGCTGGTGCTCACGAACGACCTGCACTACGTGCGCGCCGATCAGCGCGATGCGCACGATGTGCTCCTCTGCATCGGCACGGCGAGCAACCTTGAGACGCCAGGACGAATGAAGTTTGGCTCCGGAGATTTCTACCTGAAGTCACCAGAGCAGATGGCGGCGCTCTTCCCTGATCGACCCGAGCTCCTGAAGAACACTCGGCTCATCGCTGAGATGGTGGACTTCAACTTGGAGCTCGGCACGCTCCGCCTTCCGAATATTGAGGTGCCTACCGGGGAGGACGTTAACAGTTGGCTGCGCAAAGAGGCGACGCGTGGCCTTACGCAGAGATACGGCACCCCAAGCGATGTCGCACGCGAACGGCTGGAGTATGAGCTGGGCATCATCATTAAGATGGGTTACGCGGCCTACTTCCTGATCGTGGCTGACTTCGTCCGCTTCGCAAGGGAGCAGGGAATTGCCACAACCTGCCGAGGGAGCGCTCCAGGGTCTATCGTGACCTACACCTTAGGAATCACTCCAGTGGACCCGCTGCACTACGAGCTCCCATTTGAACGGTTCCTCAATGTTGAGCGGGTCACCATGCCTGATATTGATGTGGATTTTGAGGATGGTCGCCGCGATGAAGTGCTGCGGTACGTATCGCAGAAGTACGGCGAGGACCGCGTTGCCCAGATCATCACCTTTGGCACCATGGCGGCCCGCGCCTCGATCCGAGACGTTGGGCGCGTTCTTGGGAAGAGCTACAGCGAGGTTGACCGCATTGCGAAATCCGTCCCAGCTCAGAACAACATCAGCCTCGCTCAGGCGCGGAAGGCACCAGAGTTTGCCGCGTATGCAGATAGCACTGAGTATGGGCAGCTGATCAGCCTCGCCGAACAGCTCGAAGGGGTGGTTCGCAACGCCTCAACGCATGCCGCTGGCGTGGTGATCAGTCGTGAGCCCCTGACTGAGATCATGGCGCTCCAGCGTGCGACCAACTCTGAAGGGGTCATGACACAGATTGAGATGCACGGGGTAGAGGCGCTCGGCCTGCTGAAGTTCGACTTCCTCGGCCTAGCGAACCTGACCATTTTGCGAACGGCGGTCGACCGCATTCGCGAGACACGCGGCATTGAGATTGATCTCGACAAGATTCCGCTCGATGACGCCAAGACCTTTGCCCTCCTGGCGTCTGGCGAAACGACTGGCGTGTTCCAACTCGAGTCCCCAGGGATGCGCCGCTATATCAAAGAGCTGCGCCCGACGAGTGTCTTCGACATTGCCGCCATGGTGGCCCTCTATCGCCCTGGGCCGATGGCGAGCATCCCCACCTACATCCGTCGCAAGCACGGAAAGGAGGCGGTCACCTACCCACACCCACTCCTTGAACCGGTGCTGAAGCGCACCCAGGGGATCTTCGTCTTCCAAGAGGACGTAATGGCGGCCTCCGTTGCGCTTGCAGGCTTCAGTGGAGCAGAGGCCGATACGCTTGGTTGGGCAATCCGAAAGAAGAAGGAAGACGTGCTGGAGAGTGTCCGCGCAGACTTCTATAAGGGTGCGGCAACCCGTGGCGTCAATCGCGGTGCCGTTGAGCAGGTCTTCAAGCTCATGGAACCATTCGCTGAATATGGATTCAACAAGGCCCACGCTACGTGCTATGGCCTGATCGCATATCAAACCGCGTATCTCAAGGCGAACTACACCGTTGAGTATATGACCAGTGTGCTGAATGCCTTCCGCAGCAAAGAAGAGAAGGTCGCTGCGGCGATCGCGGAGTGCCGCCGACTTGGTATTCCGGTACTCCCTCCAGATGTCGACTTCTCGAATCTCGACTTTGAGCCAGAGGGAGAGGCGATCCGCTTCGGCCTCTTGGGGATTAAGAATGTCGGCGCTACCGCCGCTGAGTCAATCGTTGCGGCACGTGAAGCGGGGGAGCAGGCCACCTCGCTGCAGGAGTTCTGCGAGCGGATTGACCTACGACTTGCGAACAAGCGCGTCCTTGAAGCGTTGGCCAAGGTTGGCGCGCTTCGGCGCTTCGGCCACCCAGCGCAAATCCTCCTTGCCCTTGATGACGCGATCTCGGGAGGTTCGAGTGCGCAGCGCGAGCGTGCGGCGGGTCAGGTTGGCCTCTTTGATGCGATGCCTGAGCTCGCCGGAGCGGGAATCCCTGCACTCCCACAGGTCACGGAGGCCTCAACACGTGAACGGTTGCGCTGGGAGCGCGAACTCATGGGCGTCTATATCAGTGACCACCCGATGAACGCACTCGCACCAGCGATGCAGCCGTATGTGGGCACCTTCGTTGGTGACTTCAGTGATGAGTCGTACCGCGATGAAACGGCAACGCTTGGAGCCATTGTGTTGAGTATTCGCCAGATGGTGACCAAGAAGGGTGCCTCCATGGCGATTGTCACCGTGGAAGATCTCACGGGGAGCATGGAGGTTGTGGTCTTCCCCCAGGTGTGGGAGTCGACCAAGAGCGCCTGGATCGAGGGGGAGGGGGTCCTCATTGCAGGTCGCACCGAGCAGCGCGGTGAAGAGTGGTCCGTCCTGGTTGAGGCTGTGATTCCGTGGGAGGAGGCATCGCGCCTCAGTGCGGAGGCCATCCGTTCCAAGCTCGCCATTTCGAGTGGCGGTCGTCGCTTTGCAAAACGTACGGTTGCCCCGCTTCCGAATGGCGGGATCCCAGCGGGCATGGTTCCAGAGGGGATCGAGATGAGCGCACCGCTCATGCCAGAGCGCGCACCAATTGAGTTTGACTCCGCTGCGCCAATGGAGGCACCACGTGCTGAGCTACTTGCTGGGGACATGTCACATCCTGATCCAGTAGAGATTCCCGCAGGTGCAGTGCTGCACATTAAGTTCAAGGCGCGCCAGTCCGTTGAAGAGACGATTCGCGCCATGGAGATCGTCAAAAGGGAACTGCGCGCACGACCGGGTGCTACGCGGGTGGTTGTGCACATCCCGCAGGCCGGTGGCGCTCAACTCCTGCCCATGGAGCAGCGCAGCGGCGTCGCCTGGGACGCTGGGCTCCCCGCAATCCTGCGGGACCGCGTCGGCGGTGACGGGATTGAATTGGAGTTGATCTCGCCTGCAACCTGAGGAGGGCCCAGCCGTGCAGGTTTGTGCAGAAAAGGAGAGAATACCCACATGAGCAGTAAGGATTACGTCTCCGTTCTCACCCGCCAGTCCGCCCCTGAAGGCGTTGATTGGCGCACGATGTCTGTGGTTGCACGCGCACTTCTCCTTGCGCGGGCCTCGGTGCTTCCGCTGACGATTCTCGGCTCGGGGCAAGGCCTCCTCTTCGCCTGGTGGAGCGGCAAGATTAGTGATGCGACGTTCGGCGGAAACGCCGTCAGCGGCATCCTTCTCGGCTTCGCCGCCTTTTTCGGCGCAAACCTCGCGCATGCGGCAAACAACCTGGCAAACGATTGGCGCGACTATCACGACGGCCTCGATCGACCCGGCTACCCGCGCGCAGACTATTCGCCACACCCGATCGCTTCGGGTGCAATGTCAAGCCGTACCCTCCTGGTCACTATCGGCGTCCTTACCGCTCTTGCCGCAATCCTTGGTGGTTTTACGATGGTGATTCGCGGCGAGCCGCTCCTCGGCGCGTTCGCGATTGCCGGACTGATCCTCTCGTGGGGCTACACCGATCCACCGCTGCGGCTGAAGCGACGCGGCCTTGGCGAACTTTCTGCCTTTATCGTTTGGGGTCCACTCATGGGCGGGGGAACCTACCTGGCAGCGGCCGGCACCCTTGATGCAACGGCGCTGATTGCCACACTGCCGTGGGCGCTCTTCGTTACCGCGGTGCTCTTCGGTAAGCATCTCGACAAGATTGAAGCTGATGGCTCACGCGGCGTGAAAACCTTCGTCGTGCGTATCGGCGAGCGCCGCGCACGTGCCTGTACGACGCTGCTGATCACCGCGGGCTACCTCGGGATCGCCATTTTCGCTATCCCAGGAATTGGAATCTTCCCGTGGTTCGTCGCGCCACTTGCGGGACTCGCTGCAATCGTTGCACTCCCTGCACTGAAGATTGTGGCGGCACCGCGTCCAGCTGCGCCGCCGGCAGGCTACCCGCTCTGGCCGCTCTGGCATGTAGGCGCGGCCTTCCTCGCCTCGCGCCCTGCCATGGGAGCGCTCCTGGTGGGGTTGGTTGTTGGGGCGATCCTCGGCCGCTAAGCCGACGGGCGTTACTTCCCCTTCGCCTCGGGTCGTGCGACGCGGGCAGGCGGAACGCGCAGTGCCTCGAACTTGGCGATCTCTACTTCAATAGCTGCGACCTCTGCAGCTGCGGCGCGCCACTCAGCTGAGCCGGCAGTGGCTGCTGCACGCTTCGCGCGGGCGGCGGCATGTTCGCGCATGAGCGTAGGGCGGTCAGCGCGCGGGGTGAATGCCTTCTCGCTCATGTCGCCTCCTTGTGATGTTGTTGGTGCCGAAGGCGGGACTCGAACCCGCATGATCTCATCGACCGGCCGATTTTAAGTCGGATGCGTCTGCCATTTCGCCACTTCGGCCCCCCTATCGTAGCGGGGTGGTGGCTTTGGTACC
>JBDLWN010000050.1:0-5340 GCA_039804225.1 Chloroflexota bacterium | reverse complement strand
TGAATGCGTCGGATCGCCTCACCGAAGAGCGGGGCAGAGGAGAGGCGCTTGATCTTCGTGCTCTTTGCGCCGACTGGCAGCGGAATGGAGTCGGTCACCACCACTTCGCGCACATTGCAGTTTTCAATTCGCTCAATCGCTGGGCCAGAGAAGACGCCGTGTGTTGCACACGCGGTTACTTCAATTGCGCCCGCCTTCTCAATCGCACGGACAATCTCAGTCAATGTTCCGGCGGTGTCAATTTCGTCGTCGACGATAACAACGCGCTTCCCCTTCACGTCACCGATGACATTCAACACCTCTGCGTGATCGTTGTTCCCTTCACGTCGCTTCTCAACGATCGCGAGCGGTGCATTCAGGAGTTCGGCAAAGGTACGTGCGCGCTTGGCGAATCCGAGGTCGGTCACGACGACAAGATTCTCGGTGCCGCGCTGGCGCATGTAGTTGGAGAGCAGGTGCACTGCGGTGAGCTCGTCAACTGGGACATTAAAGAAGCCCTGCAGCTGACCCTGATGGAGGTCGAGGGTGAGGATGCGATTTGCACCAGCAACCTGCAGCATGTCGGCAACAAGGCGCGCGGTGATCGGCACGCGCGGCTGATCCTTCTTGTCGGAGCGGCCATAGCCGTAGTACGGAATGACGGCGGTGATGCGTCCTGCCGAGGCGCGCTTGAACGCGTCAATCATGATCAAGAGCTCCATGATGGAGGTGCTCACTGGGCGTGAGGTCGGCTGCACGATGAAGACATCCTTCTCGCGAGCGTTGTCGAGAATCTTGACGAAGATGTTCTCGTTGGCGAAGGCGAAGACCTCTGCCTTACCAAGATCGCGTCCGAGGTAGCGGGCAATCTTCGCCGCAAGTTCGGGGTTGGCGTTCCCCGTGTAGACGTCGATCGAATCTGCCCTCATCGCCGTCCTCATCTCTCTGGACGGGTCACTCTTAGCGACCCGAACGCTTCTTCGGGGCTGGCTTCCCCTTTGCGACCGGCTTCGTCTTCGCTGCTGGCTTCGTCTTCGCTGCTGGCTTCCCCTTTGCGACCGGCTTCCCTCTTGATGGGGTGCCTCCCTTGGCGGTTGGGCGAGGCGCCTTCACAACCTTGTGAACCTCTGGAGCCTCGTCGGCTTCGTCTTTATTGTCGCCTGTGCCGTTGCGCTTTGCCAGACCCGTACGGAAGGCGGCGATCCCGGCGACCTTGTCGCCCTCGCGCAGCGTCATCACGCGCACACCCTGGGCACTGCCGTCCTTGCGGGTGGCGATGCTCTCAAGCTTGGTGCGCACGACCTGTCCCTCGGAACTGATCAAGATCACCTCTTCGTCGGCCTCGCTCACCTGGCGCACGGCGACAACCGGGCCTGTCTTGCGCCCCTCGAGCGGGATCAGGCGGACACCCTGGGTCCCCCGGTGCTTGCGGGCGAAGGCGCCTACAGGGACGCGCTTGCCGTGACCGGTCTCCGTAAGGACAAGGAGGTCGGCGCCGGGCTCCGCCACCGCCATGGCGACCACAAGGTCGCCCTGTCGGGCGAGGCGAATGCCGATGACGCCACCTGCGGTGCGGCCCATGGCGCGCGCCTCTCGCTCGTGGAAGCGGCAGATGCGCCCCTGGCGGGTGGCCATGACGAGGTCATCTTCTCCGGAGGTCTGGATCACCTGGGCAAGCTCATCGCCCTTATCAAGCGTGATGGCGATGATGCCAGTGGAGCGGACCTTCTCAAATTGCTCGATCGCCGTCTTCTTGATGATGCCCTTCTTCGTGGAGAAGGCGAGGTAACTGCCGGGCGTGAAACCGTTGAGGATGATTGTGGCAACTGGTGTCTCGCCCGATTCCACCTGTACGCCAGGAAGATTGACGATCGGAATTCCCTTGTTCTGCCGCGAGGCGTCAGGGATCTCGTGCACTTTGGCGCTGAAGCCACGCCCCTTGTTGGTGAAGAAGAGGGCGTAGTCGTGGGTGTTGGCAACCTGCAGCGTTGCGACTGCATCCTCTTCGCGCGTGGTCATGCCGATCACGCCCTTGCCGCCGCGGTGCTGCTGGCGGTAGGTGGTGAGCGGCTGGCGCTTGATGTAACCGCGGCCAGAGATGGTGATCACGACATCTTCATCGGCGATCAGGTCCTCGTCGGACATTTCGCGCGTGGCATCTTGGGCAATCTTGGTGCGGCGTCGGTCGGCGAACTTCTCCTTGAGCTTGGCGAACTCATCCGAGATGATCTTGGAGATGCGGGCCGGACGCGCCAAGATGTCTTCGAGCTCGGCGATGAACTTGATGACCTCCAGATACTCGTCTTCGATCTTCTTCCGCTCAAGCGCAGCAAGGCGGGCAAGGCGCATATCCAGAATCGCCTGCGCCTGCAGTTCGCTGAGCTTGAAGCGCTCCATGAGTTGCGTGCGAGCAACGTCGACGTCGGCTGCGGCGCGGATCGTCTTGATGACGGCATCAAGATTGTCGAGCGCGATCTTGAGCCCTTCAAGGATGTGGGCGCGCTCACGTGCCTTCTTTAGCTCGTACTCGGTGCGACGGCGCACGATGATGCGACGGTGATCGATGTGATGCTGCAACACCGACTTCAGTGAGAGGGTCTGCGGCTGGCCATCAACGAGGGCGAGCATGTTCATGCTGAAGGCCGAACGCAGCGGAGTGAGCTTCAGTAGCTTGTTGAGCACCTTGTGTGGGTTTGCATCCTTCTTTACTTCGACGTAGATGCGCATGCCGTCGCGGTCAGACTCATCGCGCAGGTCGGCGATGCCGTCGAGGCGCTCCTCTTTGACGAGGTCGGCGATCTTCTCAACGAGCGACGATTTGTTCACCTGGTACGGGAGCTCGGTGATGATGATCGCGGTGCGATCGCCACGCGAGGCCTCTTCAAAGTGCGTTGCGCCATCAACAACAACGCGGCCACGCCCATGTGCGTACATCTGGCGCACGGCATCGACGCGCTCGGTTGCGCCGGTGAGTGGATTCTTGATGGTGTCGTACCGGTACAGAATGCCACCCGTTGGGAAGTCTGGAGCATTGACATACTTGCAGAGATCGTCAACGGAGAGCTCTGGGTCCGCAATGAGGGCGATGGCGGCATCGGCGATTTCGCCAAGGTTGTGCGGCGGAATGTTCGTTGCCATGCCGACGGCGATGCCAGAGGAGCCGTTGACGAGAAGATTTGGCAGGCGGGCCGGAAGAACGCTCGGCTCTTTCTGCGTGCCGTCGTAGTTTGGCGTGAAGTCAACCGTTTCGTGATCGATATCGGCGAGCATTTCGCCGGCGATGGCGGTGAGGCGTGCCTCGGTGTAGCGCATTGCTGCGGCAGAGTCGCCGTCAACCGAACCGAAATTTCCTTGGCCATCAACGAGCGGATGGCGCATGGAGAAGTCCTGTGCGAGTCGCACCAGCGCGTCGTAGAGCGCACCGTCGCCGTGCGGGTGGTACTTACCCATCACCTCGCCGACGATAGCGGCGCACTTGCGATAGGCGGATCCGCCAGAGAGGCCCATCTCGCCCATCGTGTACAAGATGCGGCGGTGTACTGGTTTCAAGCCGTCGCGAACGTCGGGGAGTGCGCGCGCCACGATCACGCTCATCGCGTAATCGAGATAGCTCGTGCGCATCTCGTCTTCGATACGAATCGAACGGACGCTCACTCGTGCCTCGTCGCTCATGCTGCCATCGCCTCCTATACGTCCAGGTTCTGGACCTTGTGGGCCTCAGCCTTAATGAAGTCGCGGCGTGGCTCAACGCGCTCGCCCATCAACATTTCGAAGATCTCATTGGCGACGGCGGCATCTTCAATGCGTGCCTGCAGGAAGACGCGGTTCTCAGGATTCATCGCCGTCTCCCAGAGCTGCTCGGCATTCATTTCGCCGAGACCCTTGAAGCGCTGCACGCTGACGTTCTTCGTCTTGAACGAGGCGATCGCCTCGTCGCGCTCTTTTTCGGACGACGCGTATTTCGTCTCCTTGCCCGTGCTCACGCGATAGAGCGGTGGCTGGGCGATGTAGAGATACCCCGCCTCGATGATGGCCGGCATGTAGCGGTAGAAGAAGGTGAGCAGCAGCGTTCGAATGTGCGCGCCGTCGACGTCGGCGTCGGTCATGATGATGACGCGGTGGTAGCGCAACTTCGTAATGTCGAAGCGGCTATTCGAATCTTCCATGCTGGAATCTTGAATGCCAGCACCGAGCGCCATGATCAACGTGCGAATGTTGTCGCTGCCGAGAATCTTGTCGATGCGCGCCTTCTCAACGTTGAGCAGCTTGCCGCGCAGTGGGAAGATTGCCTGGAATCGTCGATCGCGTCCCTGCTTTGCGGAACCACCGGCCGACTCACCCTCCACGATGTAGAGCTCTGACTTCGCGGGGTCGCGCTCTTGGCAGTCGGCAAGCTTGCCTGGAAGAGCACTTCCTTCGAGTGCGCCTTTGCGCATGACGAGCTCCTTCGCCTTCCGCGCCGCTTCGCGTCCACGCGCAGCGTTGAGCGCCTGTCGAATGACCTCTTTACCGTCCGACGGATTCTCTTCGAGGAATTGTGTGAGGCCCTTGTTGACGGCGGTCTGCACAATGCCCTTGATCTCTGCAGTGCCGAGCTTCGCCTTGGTCTGGCCTTCGAACTGCGGATCAACGAGCTTCACGCTGATCACGGCAGTGAGACCTTCGCGCACATCTTCGCCAGTGAGGTTTGGATCGTTGTCTTTCATCGCGCCGTTCTTGCGACCCCACTCGTTGAGTGAGCTGGTGAGTGCGGCGCGGAACCCAGTGACGTGCGTTCCGCCATCAATGGTGTTGATGTTGTTTGCAAACGCGAGCAGTGTTTCAGACCATGAATCGCTCTGGTATTGGAACGCAACTTCAACGCTGGTGGTCCCTTCCATCCCCTCGATGTAGACGGGTCGGTCGTGTGTGACCTTACGCTTGCGATTGAGGTGGCGCACAAAGGAGACGATGCCACCCTGGAAGTAGAAGGTGGCTTCACGATCGGCGCGATCGTCAATCAACGTCATCCAAAGTCCTTTGTTGAGATACGCGGATTCGCGCAAACGATTGGCGAGCGTCTCAAACGAGTATTCGGTGGTCGAGAACATTTCTGGATCCGGCAAAAAGGTGGTCAGTGTTCCGCGTCGACCAGCGGACGGATTTCCTTTGATCACTTTTGTGCGCGGCACACCGCGCTCATACTCTTGCGACCAAACGAATCCGTCGCGTGCCGATTCAACTCGGAGCTTGATACTGAGTGCGTTGACAACAGAGACGCCAACGCCGTGAAGTCCGCCAGACACTTTGTATCCGCCGCCGCCGAATTTTCCGCCCGCGTGCAACACCGTGTGCACTACTTCAAGTGCATCTTTGCCGGTG
>JBDLWN010000049.1:0-14019 GCA_039804225.1 Chloroflexota bacterium | reverse complement strand
CGCAAGCGACTGGAATGCCTCCCTATTCGACCTTGCTCCAGGCAGAGTTTGCCGCGTTTCACCCCGCCGCTGAGCCGAAGCTCTGCGGCGGACTCGTCTCTGTGGCACTAGTCCGCGCCTTACGGCGGACGGGCGTTACCCGCTGCCTTGCACCTCGGAGCCCGGACTTTCCTCGACGCCCCCGAAGGGGCGACGCGACCGTCCGGCCATCTCGCCGGATCGGCAGTCTAGCGCGCCGGAACCTCTACGACGAGTCCATCGAAGGCGGGGGCCACCCCAGCAGGGAGGCGCGCCGCCAGATCCTCAAAGTCGAGGTCGTGATCAAGGTGGGTGAGAAGCGCCCGACGCGGCTGCACTGAACGGATCAGCTCCAACGCCTCGTCGACGGTCTGGTGGGTTGGGTGCGGCAAGTCGCGCAGCGCGGAGACAATGAGCAGATCAAGACCGACGAGAAGGTCTCGAGACGTCGCGGGGACCGAACTTACGTCGGTGAGGTAGGCGAATCCCCCACTCCGCCAACCGTGAGCAGGGCGCTTTCCATGAACAATGGGGATGGCCTGGAACGAACGGCCCGCGATCGTCACCGCCTCATCTGAGGCAACAAGTTGTAGGGCAGGAATCCCAGCGCCAGGTGGCGTACGCCCATCAACTGCATACTCCCAGCGCTTACGCAACTCATCCGCGGTCGCCTCGCCCGCGCCGATCGGAAGAACGGCATCTTGCGCATCGGTATAGGCGCGCAACTCATCAATGCCACCGGTGTGATCAACGTGAATGTGGGTGACCAGCGCGCCGTCAAGTCGCGTCACGCCGTGGCGGAGCGCCTGCTGACGAAGATCCATCCCCGGATCAATGATGACGCCACGTTCGATCGCGCCTTCCTGCCACTCCACTAGTACTGAGCTACGCAGGCGACGGTTACGTTGATCCCGAGAGAGACAGACGCCGCAACGACATCCGACGCGCGGCACACCGCGGCTTGCTCCCGAGCCGAGTACGGTGATTCGTGTCGCTGCGGTTGCTGACGACTCCGCACCAACGGGGGCCGTGTTTGCAGAGGCGCCCAGATCTTGCGGACGCCGTGCCACCCAGGCGGGCCCACCCCGCAGTGCACGATCGAGTGCCTCATTAGCGAGTGCATCGGCCCGACCGTTCTGCTCACGCGGCACGTGTCGTGCACTCCAATGCGCGAAGCGCGTCAGCCCCTTCAGCGCCTCATCGCAGAGTGGAGCAAGCTTTGCATCACGCACCCTCCAGCGGCCTTGCAGTTGCTCTACGACAAGTTTGCTATCGAGGAGTAGATCAATTTCGCGTGCACCGAGCTCGGCCGCAAAGTCAATCGCAGCTACAACGGCACGCCACTCTGCAACGTTGTTCGTGGTTGTGCCAATCGCTGCAGAGATTGAGGCGATCGGCAGCGCATCAGGATCATCAGATCCGGGGAGAGCGGCGTCATAGAGCGCGACGCCAATCGATGCTGGCCCAGGATTCCCCCGACACGCTCCGTCGGTGCGAATGATGTACGCGCGAGGCGGCAAGGTTACTCCCGCGTGCTAATTGCGGAGGAGACCTCGAGGATCGCCTTGGTGATGTTGATCCCGCGCGGGCATGCCTCAACACAGTTGAAGGTGGTACGGCAGCGCCAGACCCCGTCCTCATCCGAAAGTATGTCTAGCCTCGCTGCGGCGTTCTCATCGCGCGAGTCGAAGATGAAGCGGTGAGCGTTGACGATTGCCGCTGGACCAACGTACTCAGGTTCGGCCCAGAAACTTGGGCATGAGGTGGTGCAGGCCGCGCAAAGGATGCACTTGGTGGTGTCATCGAAGCGATCACGCTGCTCTTGGCTTTGCAGTCGTTCCCCACTCCCCTCCACAGGAGCGGCAACGAGATACGGCTGTACCGAGCGGTACTTTTCAAAAAAGCCATCCATATCGACGACTAGATCTTTTACGATTGGCAGGCCAGGGAGCGGAGCGACGGTGATCGTCTTACCAAGTTGCTCCACACGAAGCTTGCAGGCGAGCCGGTTGCGACCATTGATCAGCAGCGCATCGGAGCCGCAGACACCGTGGGCGCAGGAGCGGCGGAAGGTGATCGAACCGTCAAAGAGCTCCTTCGCTCGCGTCAGCACATCAAGGACGCGGTCCATCGGCTCGACTGGGACGGTGAGCGTCTGCCAATGCGGCTCGTTATCGCGCTCCGGATCGAAGCGCTGGATTTTCAGTTCAACGGTTGATGCAGTGGCCATCTAGTAGACCCTCGGCTTCGGCTCAAACTTGGTGATCGTGACCGGCTTGTAGTCGATCTTGCTTGCGGGGGCCCCTGCCGCCCCCCGCCATACCAACGTATGTGCCAAGAACTTAGCGTCGTCGCGCTCTGGAAAGTCCTCGCGGCTATGTGCGCCGCGTGACTCTTTCCGGGCGTAGGCGGAGACGGCGGTGGCCTCGGCGGTATCGAGGAGGTAGCCCAGCTCGCGAGCCTCGAGAAGATCAGTGTTGAAGACGCTCCCGGTGTCCTCCACGCGCACGTTGGCGTACTCCCCCTTCAGCTTGGCGATCCCCGTTACCGCGGCGCCAAGGAGCGCCTCGTCGCGGTAGACGCCGACGTTGTCCATCATCAATGCGGCGAGCTCACGGCGGATCTCGGCTGGGCGAACCCCTGATGGACGCGTGCTGAGGGCGAGGAGCTCGTCACGCACTGCGCGCTCGGCACCCTGCACGGAGCCCGGTTTCGGGGTGCTCTTGCAGATCTGCGCCATGCGAATTCCCGCGCGCTTGCCGAAGACGAGCAGGTCAACGAGGGAGTTCGTGCCGAGTCGGTTGGCGCCGTGCACGCTAACGCAGGCAACCTCGCCCGCCGCAAAGAGCCCTGGCACGACGTTTCCGCGAGCGTCAGCGAGCACCTCAGTCTCGAGATTGGTTGGCACGCCACCCATGGCGTAGTGCGCTGTTGGTTGCACAGGCACAGGCTCGCTGATCGGCTCCACACCTTGATAGACGCGCGCGAAGTCGGTGATGTCAGGCAACTTCTCCTCAATCACCTTGCGTCCGAGGTGTCGCACGTCAAGATGGATGAAATCCTTGCCACCGATACCACGGCCCTCACGAACCTCTTGATAGATGGCGCGCGAGATCATGTCGCGCGGTGCCAGCTCCATCAGCTTTGGCGCATAGGTCTCCATGAAACGCTTCCCGTCGTTGTTCAGCAGGTAGCCACCCTCACCGCGCGCCGCCTCGCTCAGCAGGATGCCAATGCCGACGATGCCGGTTGGGTGGAACTGATAGAACTCCATATCCTGCAGTGGCACACCGTGGCGCCAGGCCAGCGACATGCCGTCACCGGTGAGTGAATGTGCGTTCGATGTGACGCGCCAGGCGCGGCCGTAGCCGCCAGTGGCGAGCAAGACTGCCTTGGCGCGCAGTACATGCATCGTGCCATCAGAGATCTTGTAGCCGACGACGCCAGAGCAGCGACCGCCCTCGTTTGCCTCGCCACCTTCAAAGACAAGATCAACAACGTGGTACTCGTCGTAGAACTTGACGCCCGCCTTGATGCACTGTTGATAGAGCGTTTGCAGAATCATGTGACCGGTGCGATCTGCGGCGTAGCAGCTGCGGCGCACAGGGCCTTCGCCGTAGTTACGCGTATGTCCGCCGAAGCGGCGCTGATCAATCTTGCCGTCTGGTGTGCGATTGAATGGGAGGCCCATGCGCTCCAGTTCAATCACGGCAGGGATCGCCTCGCGTGCAAGCACTTCGGCCGCATCCTGGTCGGCGAGATAGTCGCCACCCTTGATGGTGTCGAACATGTGCCACTCCCAGTGATCCTCTTCCACGTTGCCGAGGGCTGCGCACACGCCGCCCTGTGCCGCACCCGTGTGCGATCTCGTTGGGTAGAGCTTTGTCAGTACCGCAGTGGGGATCCCTTCTCGTGCAAGCTCAAGCGCAGCCCAGAGCCCAGCGCCACCGGCGCCAACGACAATGGCGTCAACATCAATGTGCGTCGTGTCGGCGCGAAGACCTGCGCTCACTTCAGTGGCAACGTAATGATGACGTGGCTACCGAGAGCCACGAGCACAGCGGTCAGGGTGTAGAGGAGGCCGAGAACAACCGATTGCGCGCGCCCCTTGAAGTAGTCCTGCACGACGGTGCGCATGCCAAGAGAACTGTGGACCATGACAATAACGAGCATCGACCAATCGACGAATCGCACGGCAAGCGAGTTCCAGCGAACCTGCTTGATCCACTCTGCCGTCTGCTCGCTCGAATCGTAGACAAAGTGCGTAATCGTATAGTGCGCGAGGGCGAGCACAAAAAGCGCTAGTGCCGTGTAGCGGGTCAGCAGCCAGTAGGTGAGCTCACGCCCCCGCCCCTTTGGACGTGGCTGTCGTGCGCGCGGTACGCCGCTCACTTCGCGGTCTCCCAGATTCGACTCAAGATGATGTAGGCACCAGGGAGACCGAGGGTGAAGAAGGTGATCCAGACGATGCGCCAGAGTTGGCGGTGATACGCCGTCAGCGCAGGCCAGAGATCCATCACCACGATGCGCGTTCCGTTGAGCGCGTGATACAGGAGGGCGGCACCGAGAAGAACCTCAGCCACCTTGCCTGGGACGCTCGCGTAGAAGAGGTGGATGTAATCGTAGAACTCAGGGTTCGCCCCGACCATGAAGATGCTGACAACATGCGCTACCAGGAAGGCTGAGACAGCGATCCCCGAGATGCGGTGGAAGGCCCATGCGACCATCCCTTCGCCGCCGCGGTAGGCGATCGCCCCGCGAAGTCCGCGACGTGGAGCCGGGAGCGTTGATCCGCGAGCCATGCCGCCTCCTCTGCGCTCCGCTCTCTCGGGGTGGGGTCACCCCTGCTCTGGGGGCATCGTACCCGCGACGCCCAGCCCCTGCACGCGTATGCTGCGCAGAGTTAGCCACGAGAGAGCAGTAGGAGGCGAGGGTGAAGATCCACGAGGCGGAGGCTCGAGAGCTTCTTGCGCGAGCAGGTCTCCCCGTCCCCGATGCCGACGTCGCCACCACCGCGGCAGGCGCTCGCGCGATCGCCGAACGCCTCTGCGCCACTGGTGTGCCCCAGGTCGTCATTAAGGCCCAGGTCTTGGTCGGCGGACGAGGGAAGGCGGGCGGAGTCAAACTCGCCACCAGCCCATCAGAGGCCGAGTCTACCGCCGCCGCAATACTCGCCCTCACCATTAAGGACCTTCCAGTGCGACGCGTCCTCGTCGCGCCAGCCTCCACGATCATCCGTGAGATCTACCTTGCTGCGCTGATCGACCGCGCCACTCGTGGCGTGCTCGTCATGGCCTCAGCCGCTGGCGGCATGGAGATCGAGGTGGTTGCTGCCAAGGATCCTAAAGCGATCGTTCGCGAAGTCGCCCACCCACACGGTGGCCTGCTCCCATTTCAGGCGCGCCGGCTCGGCTTCGGCATCGGCCTGCGCGGTGAACTGCTCAAGCAGTTCTGCGTGATTGCCGCTGGGCTCGTGAAGATCGCGCGAGAGAGCGACGCTGATCTTGTTGAAGTAAATCCGCTCGCCGTTGTTCCAGCGCCAGAGCTTCCCGGTGGCGAACGACTGATCTGTCTCGACGCGAAGGTAACCTTTGATGATTCGGCACTTGATCGACACCCAGACCTTGCCGCGTGGCGCGACGCCGATAGCGAAGATCCGATCGACCGTGAAGCGCGCGAACAGGGGATCTCCTACATCCGACTTGACGGGAGCATCGGCTGCATGGTGAACGGCGCCGGTCTCGCCATGACGACGCTTGATCTCGTGACGCGCGCCGGCGGTACGCCCGCCAACTTCCTCGACATTGGTGGTGGCGCTCGGGCCGATAAGGTTGCCGCCGCTATGCGCATCATCCTTGCTGATGCGGGAGTGAAGGCGATCCTCGTCAACATCTTTGGTGGCATTACGCGCGGCGACGAGGTTGCCAAGGGACTCATCGAAGCGCGTGCGCAACAGGAACGCATCGTGCCGATGGTCGTGCGCATCGTTGGCACGAATGCGGCCGAGGCCGCCGTGCTCCTACGCGAAGGTGGATTTGAAACGGCGGCAAGCCTCGACGAGGCGGCCGAGAAGGCTGTAGCACTCGCTGCAGCGGGAGGCGGCAAGTGAGCATTCTCGTTGATCAGCACACGCGACTTGTGGTGCAAGGTCTCACCGGACGCGAGGGTGGCTTCCACGCTGGCCAGATGGCCGCCTATGGGACCAAGATCGTTGCGGGCGTCACACCTGGCCGCGGCGGCGAGATGAGCCTCGACGGCACCGTCCCCGTCTTTGACACGGTGCGCGAAGCGGTCGAGAAGACCGGCGCAAACACCAGTTGCATCTTTGTTCCTGCAGCGGGCGCCGCAGACGCCATCGCTGAAGCGGCCGCATCGGGGATCAAGACCATCTTCTGCATCACCGAAGGGATCCCGGTCCACGACATGGTCGGCGCCCTCGCCGTAGTGCAGCAGTACGGCGCGCGACTGATCGGACCGAACTGCCCAGGCGCCACCACGCCAGGCGTCAACGGCCTCGGCGCAAAGATCGGCATCATCCCCGCCTCCATTCACCTCCCGGGAGATGTTGGTGTGGTGAGCCGCTCCGGAACGTTGACCTACGAAGCGGTTCAGTCGATGACCGATGCTGGCATCGGTCAGTCCACCTGCCTCGGCATCGGCGGCGATCCGATCATCGGCACCACCTTCCGCGACGCACTCGAGCTCTTCGCCGCAGACCCTGCAACGCGCGCACTCGTGCTGATCGGTGAGATCGGCGGCTCTGCGGAAGAGGAGGCGGCGGCATGGGCGGGCGAACATCTGAAGCACCTGCCACGTGTTGCCTTTATCGCTGGGCGCGCCGCGCCTGAGGGTCGTCGCATGGGTCACGCAGGGGCGATCGTCTCTGGCGCTTCGGGTCGAGCGATCGACAAGATCGCCGCACTGGAGGCTGCCGGTTTCAAGGTGGCGGCCTCGCCGACCGAACTCCCACGACTACTGATTGAGGCTGGCTACACGAAGCGCTAAGCGCTAGCGAATCCGCAGCTCCCCTGGAGCTCCAAACCCGAGTTTGTTCCACGAAGGGCCACCGGGCGCCTCAATCAACTCGATCAACACACCGTTGCAGCTCTTCGGATGCAAGAAGGCGACCGGGCCTTCAACGCCAGCGACCGCGTCTGTATTGATCAACTGCACACCCGCCGCGGCGAGGGCAGTGAGCTCGGCAGCGATGTCGGGGACTTCGAGGCAAAGATGATGGAATCCCTCCCCCTTGGACTCGAGGAAGCGCGCGACGCCACTGGTGGCATTCGTTGGCGAAACGAGTTCGATCTTGGAGTCACCCGCCGTGAGAAAGGCGATGCGTACCTCTTGCGACGGCACCTCGGCAACCTGCTCGAGTGCCAACCCGAGCACGCGCGTGTGGAAGTCGATTGATGCGTCGATATCGCGCACGACAGAGGCGACGTGGTGAATGCGGCCGCGCACGGGGAGGCTCATAGGACCATCGCCTCGCGGTGCTCGCCCCAGACGCTGCGAAGTGCGGCGCTGATCTCTCCGACTGTGCAGCCCACCTTCACGGCGGCCAGGATCGGCGGCATCATGTTGGCGCTCCCCTTCGCTGTGGCGATGACCTCTGCGATGGCGGCGGTTGCGGCAGCGTTATCTCGCGCGGTACGGAACGCCTGCAGCTCAGCAACTTGCTCCCGCTCGCGCGCCGGGTCAATGCGAGCAATGGCTGGCGTCTCGACCTCTTCATCCACGAAGCGATTCACGCCCACGATCACGCGCTCACCACTCTCCACCTCGCGTTGGTAGGAGTACGCCGAATCTTGTATCGCGCGCTGCGGGAATCCCGCTGCAACGGCGGCGACCATGCCGCCGAGCCGGTCAACCTCGGCGATAAGGGCGAGGGCATCGCGCTCTACCTGATCGGTGAGCGCCTCTACGGCGTAGCTGCCACCGAAAGGATCAACAGTGCCGGCGACGCCCGCCTCATGGGCGAGTACCTGCTGCGTGCGCAGCGCGAGACGTGCCGAAGCCTCCGTTGGAAGTGCCAGCGCCTCATCTTTCCCGTTGACGTGCAGGCTCTGCGCGCCACCAAGCACTGCAGCAAGCGCCTGATATGCGGCGCGCACGACATTGTTTTCGATGGACTGCGCGGTCAGGGTGGAGCCGGCGGTCTGCACATGGAAGCGACAGAGGAGCGACTTCTCGCTCTTCGCACCGTAGCGATCGCGCATGATCCGCGCCCAGATGCGGCGCGCCGCGCGGAACTTCGCCACCTCTTCAAGGATGTCGGTCCAGGCGGCGAAGAAGAAGGAGAGACGCGGTGCGATGGCGTCGACCTCGAGGCCGCGCGCAATCGCTGCATCAACGTAGGCGATGGCGTCGGCAAAGGTGAAGGCGAGCTCTTGCGCGGCGGTCGCCCCCGCTTCGCGCATGTGATAGCCCGAGATGCTGATCGTGTTCCACTTCGGCAGCTCAGCGGCGCACCACTCGAAGACGTCGGTGATCAGGCGCAGTGATGGCTCGGGCGGAAAGATGTACGTGCCGCGAGCGATGTACTCCTTGAGGAGATCGTTCTGCGTCGTACCCGAGAGCTCAGCGCGTGATACTCCTTGGCGCTCGGCTACCGCCACATAGAGCGCGAGCAGGATCGGTGCGGTGGAGTTGATCGTCATCGAGGTCGAGACCTTGTCGAGAGGGATTCCTTGGAAGAGCGTTTCCATGTCGGCAATCGAGTCGATGGCGACACCGACGCGGCCGACCTCACCCTCAGCCTCTGGCGCGTCCGAGTCGTAGCCCATCTGCGTCGGCAGGTCGAAGGCAACCGAGAGGCCGGTTTGGCCCTGCTCCAGCAGGTAGCGGTAGCGCTCGTTGGATTCGCGTGCCGTTGAAAAGCCGGCGTATTGGCGCATCGTCCACAGACGGCCGCGATACATCGTCTCCTGCACACCGCGCGTGTAGGGGAAGGCGCCTGCGCTGCCGATTTCGGCGGCGGCATCTCGCGTCGAACTAGGGCCGTAGTTCGTTTCGAGGGGTGCGCCAGAGGCGGTGGTGTCGCGCGCGACGTCGCGCCCCTGCTCCTTGCCCACGCTCACCTCCATCCTGCCCCGCCACGGGCACTTCGCTTCGCACGATTCTCCCACACCCCTCGCGCGGTACGATGCGGCGAAACGGTGGGCCGCAAGGCGCACGAAGCGAACTGAGGAGGCAGCATGCCGAAGGGGAAGCGGCCAACGGGGGATTCAGGGGGCAGCGGTCAGGAACTTGACGACGCCATTCTCTCGCTCCTCCCGCCCGAGGGTGCCCAGGGTGATCGCTCAGTGCGACAGATTGCCGTCGACCGCGTCACGGTCAACGCCAAGCAACCACGAATTGCACTTCCGCCACTGGCGATCGATGAGCTCACCGCCAGCATTCGTGAACATGGGGTGCTTCAACCGATCATCGTGCGGCCAACCGAGCCAGGCTCCTACGAGATTGTTGCGGGTGAGCGTCGCTGGCGCGCCGTGCTCTCGCTTGGCCTGCCGATGATCCCCGCCATCGTTGAGTCGATGAGCGATGAGATCGCCCTTGAGGTTGCGATCATCGAGAACCTGCAGCGTGAGGATCTCTCCCCGCTCGATGAGGCGGCGATCTTCGCGCGCATGACGAGCGAGCTCGGCTACAGCATCCGCAAGTTGGCCGATCGCATCGGTAAGGACAAGGGCTACGTCGAAAATCGCCTGCGCCTGATGCACGCACCGGCCGACATTCGCGCACTCGTCGCGGAGCGCTCCGACACCATCAGCCACGCCTATGAGTTGATGAAGATCACCGATTGGGCGCGGCGCAGCGAGTTGGCGGGGCAGGTGCTGCGCGGCGAACTCTCGCTCGCCCGCCTCAAGAGTGTCGTCCGCGACGAACGCCCCGAGCCAGCCGCTGCACCAGAAGTCGTCGCACCGTCAATCTTCCCGTACACCTCACCAAACGAGCGTCCGATCGTCGCCGCCGCCGCGAAGCAACCCACGGCGAGTGCATCGGCGCCAATCTCGGCGCAATCGGCAGCCATCGCTTCAGCGTCAGACGCAGCATTGACTAACGCCCGCGACAGCCTGGCGGGCTCCATCGACGCACTTGCCGCGGTGCTGCATGAGATTGATCAGCCGGAGGCGGGCACGCCCCTCAGCGAAACTGATCGCGCCAACATGGCGAAGTGGCTGCTGATCGCGCGGAATAAGCTCGACAACCTCGCCGCCATCTTGCGACAGAAGTCGGAGTAAGCGACCGAACTTAGATGTAGACGACCTCTTCGAAGGTCGCGACCAAGAAGGCTATCAGTCGCTCGCGACCACCCTTCGGGTCGGCGGCGCGAAGGCCAGGGACGAGGCACCAAAGGCTGACCGCGGGAAGAAGGAGTCGACCCTCTGCGTCACGCCCCATCGTGGCGGCTGGTCCACCACCGAGCGTGTAGGCGCCGGCAAGCCCGTCTTCATCGAGGTGCGCGGCATGGGAGAACTCGTGGATGGTGGCGACGATCCCTTTGCGCTTCGCCATGTCGCGCAGGGAGCCGGTCGCCCACGCGTCAATCTGGCTGTCGCTCTGCTCGAGCAACTTGGCGCGGTAGGCCTGAGGGCTCTCGCTGAGTCCGGTTGCAACCACCTCTCTTAGTTCCCCGAGTCCATGCGGTTGCCTGGGTAGGCTGCCGCAGCAACGATTGATGCTCCAAATGCGGCCAGGATCAGCGCCATCGCGATTCGGCTTTGCATGTTTCCCTCCAAATTCTCTAATTCCGTGGTGCTGGCTCCGGCGGTAGGATTCGAACCTACGACATGGCGGTTAACAGCCGCCCGCTCTACCACTGAGCTACGCCGGAATGACCGCGGCCGCTGCCGCGAGCGGAATATTAGCAGGGAGGGCCGCGCCTCCTCCCCGCCGCACGAACCCCCTAGTCGAGGTAGTCGCGCAGCTTGCGTGCCCGCGATGGATGGCGCAGCTTACGCAGCGCCTTCGCCTCGATCTGGCGGATACGTTCGCGAGTCACGTTGAACTCAGCCCCAACCTCCTCCAAGGTACGCTGGCGCCCATCCTCCAGCCCAAAGCGCAGCCGGAGCACGCGCTGCTCGCGCGCGCTGAGTGACTCGAGCGTAGCAACGATCTGCTCAGAGAGAAGCTGGCTGTTCGCCGCCTCGTCTGGCTTCTTCGCCGCCTTATCCTCGATGAAGTCCCCGAGATGGCTGTCCTCCTCTTCGCCGATCGGCGTTTCGAGGGAGACCGGCTCCTGGCTCACCTTGCGCATTTCGCGGACGCGCTCTGCGGTCACCTCTGACTCGGTGACCTTGGTGAGCTCCTTAGCAATCTCGTCATCCGTCGCCTCACGACCGAGCTCCTGGAAGAGCTGGCGCTGCACACGGGTGAGGCGATTCAACTGCTCGTACATATGCACGGGGATGCGGATTGTTCGGGCCTGATCCGCGATCGCTCGCGTGATCGCCTGGCGGATCCACCATGTGGCATACGTCGAGAATTTGAAGCCCTTGATGTACTCAAACTTCTCCACGGCGCGGATCAGACCGATGTTCCCTTCTTGGATCAGGTCCAAGAAGCTCATGCCACGCCCGATGTACTTCTTGGCGATCGAGACGACGAGGCGCAGGTTCGCCTTGGTAAGTTCCTCGCGACCACGCCAACCGAGCTGCACCACGTAGCCCTCACGGCCGCGCAACTTGCCGAGCGCTGGATTCTCAGGATCCCAGCCCGCCTCGCGAATCCAATCTTTTCCATCCTTCAAGATGTGCTTCCCCTGCACGATCCAGGTTTCGAGTGCTGGCCAGGCAATCTCATCGCGTGCCCAGAGGAAGAGCTTCTGGAGCACGCTGTTGTCGCGGCTCTCCATGTCGCCAGTCCCGACCGTCGCAAAGGCGAAGTCGATAATTTCCGCAGTCTTCGCCGCAAGGTTGCGTCGGTTTGGATCATTGAAGGACTTCACCAGGCTCTTGGCAATCATCAAATTCTTCTTGGCCGTCTCGCCCGTCACCTCGCGCGAGGCTTTGTCGAACCCCGTGACCTTGCACTCGTGCACGTGATGCCCCTTGACCCACGCACCAATTGCATCGGCATACGTTGTGTGCGCCTTCGCAGCCAGCGCTGGATCGAGGCGGTACCACTCCTTCTTTTTGCGTGTCTTGAGTTCCGTCTCGTGATAGGTCCACTGATGCAGGTTGTAAACGGCCTTCCATGGCTCGTCGGCCATCTGCTCGCCCAGCTCAATCATCTTGGCGAGGACGACCTCCTCTTCGGCGGTGAGCAGTCCGACGCGACCAATCTCCTTGAGGTACATGCGCACTGGATCGTCGACACCCGTTGACTCCGCAGCTGGCTCAACAACATCAGGCTTCGGTGCCTCTGGGGCAACCTCGGCAACAAGGAGTGCAGCCGCCGCCTCTGGGCTGAGCATCTCAACGCCATCGACTTCGATCTCTGCAAGATCCGCAGCGCCGGGCTCTGTAACGCCATCAAGCTTTGCAGCTGGACCGGCCGCCACCTTCCCCTTCGCAGCTTTCCCCTGCGGCTTTGCTGGGGCAACCGCTGCAGCTGGCGCCGCCTTCTCGCCCTTCGGCTTCGCTGCTGGTGCGGACGTGGTCGCGAGTGAGGCGGACTTCCTCCCCTTCGCTGGGGAAGATTTCGCCGCTGGTTTCGCGGCTGGCTTCACCGCTGGCTTCGCCTTGGCGATTGGTTGGGTGCTTGGTTTTGCAGTGGGCTTGGCGGCGCTCTTCGCCACCGGCTTCGCTGAAGCCTTCACGGCGCTCTTCACTGGCGCGGCCTTCTTTACAATCGTTTTTGCAGCGGCTTTCGGGGCGGCCTTAGAGGTCGCGAGTGATCCGCGCTTTGCGACGGGCTTTGGGGCTGGTTTCGCAGTTGGCTTGGGGGTAGCCTTTGCCGCCGGCTTCACCACTGGCTTCGAAGTTGGCTTAGCGGTTGGCTTAGCGATTGGCTTTGAGGCAACTTTCGTGACGGGCTTTGCAGCGGCTTTCGGGGCGACCTTGGTAGATGAGGCCTTCACGGGCGCCACCTTTGCGGGCGCCACCTTTGCGGGCATATTTGTCGTCACCTTACTTACCTGCTTCGCCTTCGTCACTTGCTCCCCCCCTTTGCCGCTGTGAGCACTCCCGCCGCCAAGAAGCGTCGGTCAAGCGCCTTTCGCTTTTGCCCTAGGTCTCGTTCCGCCTCCATGAGGGATCGAACGCGAGCGATGTCACCCTCGCGCTCCGCCTCCGCAATCTCGCCGCGCGACCAGGCCATGGCCTCTTCCAGGCGATCGGCCTCGAGCCGCAAGATCGTCTGATCAATGCCAATGCGGATCCGCGTGATCTCGACAACAGCTCCAGCGCGCGCCGAGAGAGCCTGTGCAAGGCGGCGCTCTTCGCCCTCAATCGTACTCGGCAAACGCTCCAGCGCATCGATCGTCGTCCCCGCCTCAAGCGCGGTGTCAAGCGCCGCTCGCAAGCCGCGCCAAAGAGAGCGGGCCAGTCCACTGGTGAAGAGCTGATCGGTGAGAACGTCACGCACCCGCAGTCGCTCCGCCGGGGCAGCGATGAGGAGTCGCAGTAGCTCAGACTCCGGCGACGTAACCCCGGCGAGAATAGACTCTACGTCGCCATCCGCGTCGGCGGCGCGTACGCGATCGGCAGAGATGCGACTCTCCGCCCCCGCCGTCGCGGCACCACGCTGCACCATCGCCTCACGAATCGAGTTCTCGTCCACACCGATGCGCCGCGCAGCGACTGAGATGTACCCATCGCGAACGATTGGATCGCGCAGGCTGCGAAGGATCGGCTTGATGCCGTCAATGGCGCGCTTGCGACCACCGAGGTCCTTCAAATCGTGAGCCTGGGCATGGGTGTCGATCAGGTATTCAACAACGGGGATCGGCTGCTCTGTTGCGGTGCGCCACACCTCTGGTTGATCGCGAACGACCTCATCTGGATCTTTCCCATCAGGAAGACGGACGATCCCCACATCTACGAGCGACGGCCCACC
>JBDLWN010000048.1:0-8956 GCA_039804225.1 Chloroflexota bacterium | reverse complement strand
GTGCGCGAATACGGCTGGGCGGGAGCCGACGCCTGCTCACTCGGTTCAGAGGCGTGGTTGAAGCGTGCCTGGTCACTCCCGTTTGCTCCGCTCCACGCACTGCACATTCGCCGACTGATCGGCCAAGTAGAAGGGTGGAGCCCACGATGAGAATCACCGAAGCAGATCTCACGCCAATCGAAGTGAAGGTGGTTGCGGCGGCGCGTGCCATTCGTCCGCGCGCCTACGCGCCGTATTCCGGCTACGCGGTTGGTGCTGCTGCGGCCGACGAGAACGGCGGGATTCACGTTGGCGCGAACATGGAGGGCGTTGACTACACCCTGACCGTGCACGCAGAACAGCACACGATGAATGCGATGCGCCTCGCGACCGATGCGCGGGCCGTTGCACTGGCGTTTGCGGTGCAGTCGCCCGCAGAGGCACCAGCTCCGTGTGGCATCTGCCGCCAGCGCATTCGCGAGTTCGCAGCGTCACTGTCAATCCCCATCGTCGCCGTGAACCTTGACGAGCGGCTGGAGATCCTGCGCATCAATCGCTACCCGTTTGATTTACTGTTACCGAACTCGTTCGGCCCGGAAAATATCGGCAAATAAAAACGCCCCGCCGCGGCATCAGCCGCAACGAGGCGCCTCTACCTGATCGCTAGCGTTAGCTGCGGAGATCCTTATACGCCGCCCAAAGAACAGGCAGCATTACAAGGAAACCAAGCGCGAAGACGATCGGATCGTTCACTTGCTCTTCTTCGAGAGTAGGACGCCGAGCGAAAGGATCGCTGGGACCCACAGGCCGATGTAAATTGCGGTATCAGTGCTTGCAGCAAATCCGACACCGAAGTAGTGCGCGAGTGAAAGCCCGAGGCTGGCTACTGCGGCCACGATGTACAGGTTCTTCGAATCCATGTTTCCTCCCTAACGTTGGGGCTGGACTTCAACCCTAGTAAAAACGGTAGCCGATCCGTCGCAAAAACTCAATCTTTCAGGGCTGGGGGTGACGCCTCGACACTCGCAGTGAGTTCCACGCGCTCAATCTTCTCCCCTCGGTCGACCACCTTCTTAGCCGAGGTCTTGATCTGCTCAATATCCTTGCTCGCCTGCCCGAAGTGGCCCTCGAGGCTCTCGACCCGCTCGCCGAGCCGGCCCACGTCGTCGAGGATGAGGCGCACCTCGCGCTGAATCAGAGAGGCCTGCGCGGCGATCTTCGTGTCGATGTAGACCGAGCGGAGGTTGGTCAGCCAGCCGTGGATGGTATTTGGGCTAGTGAGGTAGACACGCTTCTTGCTGGCGTATTCGACGAGGTCGGAGAAGTGCTGCAGCAGCTCGCTGTAGATGGACTCCGCTGGGATGAACATGAGAGCGAGATCACGCGTTTCGCCCTTGATGAGGTACTTCGACGAGATGTCGTCAATGTGCTTCTTGACATCAACCTTGAACTGGCGCTCGGCTACGATGCGCGTCGCGTCGTCACCGGCGGCGAGCATGCTTCGATACGACTCAAGGGGAAACTTCGAGTCGACGGCGAGATCACCGCCCCGCTCGCCAAAGCGAATGAGGCAGTCCACACGGGCACGATTGGAGAGCGTGGCCTGGAACTCGTATAGCTCGGCGGGGAGCACATCCTCAACGATCTGCTCCAGGCGCACCTCGCCGAACGCACCGCGAGCCTGATTACTGCCAAGAATGCCGACAAGATCAACCACCTGTCCCTTGAGTTCTTCAATCTGCTGCTGCGCGCGATCGATGATGCCGAGTCGTTCGCCCACCTGCTGCAGCTGCTCGGTGGTGCCCTTTGCGCCAGCGGCTAGCGCCTGCTGCACACTCTCGCGGTCGCGGTTCGATTGCTCTACAAGCCCTTGCACCATCGCCGCAAGCTGCGCCGCTTGCATCGCTGTGCTCTGGTCGGGTGGGGTTGGGCGTCCAGCACGCACGGCTGCGGCGATTGCAGCAACGGCGGCGATGCCAGTGAAAAGTACTGCAAGTGCTACGAGTAGATCGTTCATGCCCGCAATCTTGCCTGATCACCGTGCCGACTGTTTGTCACAGTCGCGTCGCACCGCGGAGAGGTTATGCGCCAGGGACCAATGCGGCGCGTTCGAGGAACTCAGGAATGCGCGTCAGGTCGACGTTCCCGCCGCTCAGGATGACGACCACTCGATCGCCGGGGATGACGGGGATGTGCCCAAAGAGGAGGGCGGCGAGAGCGGCGGCGCCGGCGGGCTCTACCACCTGCTTGAGGCGCTCCATGGCGAATCGCAAGCCGCCGAGGATCTCTTCGTCGGGGAGGGTGACGAGGCCATCAAGGAGCGAAGATGCGAGTGGGAGTGTCCAGGAGCCGGCATACGGCGCACCGAGTCCGTCGGCCACGGTGACCGGGGTGACGGGCACGACACCGCCAGCGTCGACTGCTTGCTTCACCGCAGAAGAGCCGTCGGGCTCAACACCGTAGAGGCGAATCTCGGGCTTCATGGCGCGGAGGGCAACGGATGCGCCGCAGAGCATGCCGCCACCACCAAGTCCGCCGATGACAACATCCGCTTCGGGAATCTGCTCAAGAATTTCAATGCCCATGCTGCCGTGGCCGGCAATCACAAACGGATCATCAAACGGGTGGGCATCGATGAGGCCACGCTCTGCAACCAGTTTGTTCTTTAGCTCTCCTGCGGTGCCCATGTGCCCTTCGACAAGGTGCACGGTTGCCCCATAGGCCTTGCAGGCGGCAATCTTTGCTGGCACAGCCTTCGCTGGCATGACCACTTCAACAGGGATGCCGTAGGCGCGACCCGCCCAGGCATATGCGGCGGCGGCGTTTCCTGCGCTAAAGGTGATGATCCCGCGGCGCTTCACATCCTCAATCCCGAAGAACTCCACAAGTCGTGCAACGCGATTCAACATGCCGCGAACTTTGTATGAGCCGCTGCGCTGCAGGTGCTCGGACTTAAATCGCACGCGGCCATCGCCAAGGGCCGGTCCGCCGCTCCGACGGAGCGCATCAGCAGCACCGACCGAGGAGAGGATCGGCGTGATGTGCAGCTTCCCCGCGGTGCGCTGAACCGCATCCTTTACCGCCTTCAGATCCATGCTGAACGGCTCGCCGGTCAGTGGATCGGTGGTTGGAAGCGGCGGATAGGCCGGGCGCTGTTCACGAGACGGCAGGTCGGGCATGGGGAGAACGGTAGTACATGCGCGGTGTGAGCAGGTAGCCTGTATGCATGCTCGAGATTCGACCCGCAACCTTTGAGGAGATCCTGAACCTGCGCCACGAAGTGCTGCGGGCAGGTCGGCCGTTGGAGAGCGCCTACTACCCAGGGGATGAGGCTGGTGCGGGTGCGCACTGGGGCGCCTGGAGCGACGATGAGCTGGCCGCGTGCGTCTCGCTCTACACCGTTGAGGGGCCAAGCACCCAACTCCGAGGCGCGGCGACCGCCCCACACTGGCGTAACCAGGGGATCGGTGAGGCGCTGATGCGCACCGCCATCGCCGCCTGGTGGTCCGACACGAGCGCCCCGCGCGACCTCTGGTGCAACGCACGCGTGGCGGCCATCACCCTCTATGAGCGCCTCGGCTTTGTCGCTGAGGGGGAGCGCTTTGAGCTCCCCCAAGTTGGCCCACATCAGCGCATGCGTTGGGTTGCCCCATGATCGGCGCGCTGTTCGGTGTAATCGCCGCCTTCTCATGGGGCGCTGGCGACTTCTTGGGAGGGCTCGCTAGCCGTCGCCTCCCAACATTCCTCGTTGTCGCCGCAAGCCAAACGGCAACGCTTGCAATCCTCATCCCCACCGCTCTCATCATTGGCGGTACACCGCCAAGTGGCGCTGTCCTGCCCACCACGGCGATCGCCGGAATTGTGGGCGGCACAGGCGTGCTCTTGCTCTATCACGGGTTTGCACATGGGCGAATCTCTGTTGTCGCCAGCATCGCTGGCGCACTCTCTGCGCTCATTCCCGTTGGGGTCAGCATGTTGCAGGGCGAGGTTCCATCGCCCCTAAGACTCTTAGGATTCTTGGCGGCCATTGTTGCGATCATCATCGTCTCAACCAGTTCCGTTGAACATGCCGTTGCTGGCGAGGCCGGTGCGCATGCTGATGCATCAAGTGGCGCTGCGGCTCGCGGCGGTGCAATTTACGGTGTGGCGGCTGGGATCTGCTTTGCAGGATTCAGCCTGATTTTCGCTAGTGTTGAATCTGACGCAACTGTGTGGCTCATCACCATCCTTCGTATTGCCAGCGTCTCCGCGTTGGCACTAGTCCTCGTTGTGGCACGCCTAGTCGGCCGTCGGCCACCTGGCGATGAGCCGATTCGCGCCGGCGCGATTCCTGCAGGGTTGCTGCCGCGGCTGCGCCTGCTGCTGCTCCTTACCGTGGCAGGCACATGTGAAACCGCGGGGAACCTCTTCTTCTTCCTCTCGTCTGGGGAGAGTGGTGTAGCGGTGGCGGCGGTCTTCACATCGATCGCACCAGTCACCACTGTGATCTACGCGGCAGTGCTACTCGGCGAACGTGTGAGCGCACGTCAAGCTTTAGGGATCGCCCTTGCGGGCGGCGCAACGTTTGCCATAGCTCTGGGAGGCGTGGCGTAGACGAACTGTTACAGACCCGCTACTATCGCTCTCCCATGACTGATGCATCGCCTGTAGAGCCGACGCCCATCGCGATTGACCGCGCGAGCGGCGCCCTGCGCCTCGCGGACCGAACGATCACGCTGACCGGCACCGAACTTCGACTCTTATCGCTCCTTATTGAGCGACTCGGCGATGCCGTCTCGCACCAAGAGATTCGCGATTACGTGTGGGGCGAGAATTGGGCCGGCGGTGATGAGGCGCTACGCGTTGCCGTCAACCGACTCCGCAAGAAGTTTGAAAGCAATCAGCGTCGACCGCAGATCTTGGTGAGCGTTCGCGGCATTGGTTACCGACTGATCGGCACACGTCAGGGGTAACGCTCCGCCAGAACTACGAGAAGAGCGGCTTCAGGAACTGACTCTCAATCACCAGGGCGATGTACGCAACCGGAAAGCTCGCGAAGAGACCGAGCACTGCAGACCACCCTGAACGCTCTGTGCCTTTGCCGTCTGCGCGCGGTTGCGGCACGATCAGATAGGTGATGAGGCTGCCGAAGATCACCGTGCCTAGTACGAGCAGCGCCGCCGCCTCGGTGCGAAGATCTTTTCCACCGAAGAGGCTACTTACGTCAGCACCGCTGCGCAGTGCGCTCTCTACCTGCAGGTCGTAGAGGAGATACGCAAGCGTGAGGAGTGCTGCAACGGAGACGTTCGAGAAGACGGCGCGAAAGACCGGTTTTGGTGCATGCAGTAGCTGGTAGATGCGACGACCGATGAATCCGCGTGGGCGGCGCTCCTTAGCCATGCAGGATCTCAATGGTCGGGCGCTTCGGCAGGGTCTCTGGTGTGTGTGCAGCGAAGAGGGTGATCAGCTCGGCAATGCGCGCAACCTCGGCCTCGGTGTTCCAGAAGCCCCACGAGGTGCGAAGTGCGGCGGCGGAGCCAGGTCGGCCGTCGAGGGGCGGGAGGCTTGGCACGCGGCGGGTGATGGCGAAGGCACGGCGCGTGAGCTCCTCCACCAGCTGTTCGGGCTTCCAGCCCTCCACACGCAGGGAGACGATCGTGGCGTGCCCTCTGACAGGCGCGAGCATCTGCACCCCGGGAACGTCCCGCACGGCGGCATGGAACTCGGCGGCAAGGCGCTGGGCACGCTCGGTCGCCCATGGTAGGCCCACCTGCATCGAGAGCCAGCCCGCCGCTCTGGCAGCCCCCGCTAGGGCTGGGCGGCTGAAGCCCGACACTTGGAAACGACGTGCATCAGAACGGAACGTCCCCACTCCGTTGAGTGGCTGCCCGTCGAACGCCATGTAGCCGCCAATGATCGGGCGGAAGGTGTCGGCGGCAAGCGCCTCGCGCGACACACGAATGCCAGCGAGCCCCTCCACGCCGAGGAGCCATTTCTGCGATGGGAAGGCGAGTAGGTCAGGGTTGAGCGCATCAATGTCGTCGCGCAGCGCACCAACACCCTGCGCTCCGTCGAGCACCGTGATAACGCCCACAGCGCGCGCCGCAGCAAGAAGTGGTGCGACCGGGAGAACTCGACCGCTAATCCACGAAACGCGTGAGAGAAGCAAGAGCTTCGTTGGTGCAGCAAGCAGTGGCAGCACGCTCGCGACGATCTCATCATCACTGAGCGGTTCGCCGGCTGCACTGCAGAGTGAGATCGTGTGCACCACCACACCAGTGCGCGCAGCAAGTGCGGCGATGCTGCCGCGAATCGCTGGGTACTCTTCGTCAAAGGTAATGATGCGGTCACCCGCACGCCACTCCATGCCAAGGATCGGCCGAAGGATCGACTCCGTGGTGCTGTGCCCAATCGCTACGAGTTCCAAATCGGTAGCGAGAACGCCGGCGAAGACGCCGCGCAACTCGTTCGCTCGCTCCTCGACATCGTCCATAGCATGTTCAGTGGCACGCCCAGTCTGCAGCTCTTGGTCGTGCACCGCACGCATTGCGGCATCAACCTCCGCAGGCACTGGCCCGTTGCTCCCCGCGTTGAGGTAGATGCTCGCCTCGGTTGAGGGCATCAACTTTCGAAGCTCGGTGACCTTCTCGTGATCGCTCACTCTGTCTCCCCTGTCAATCCTGTAGAGGCACGGCAGCGCGCCTCAATCGCCGAGAGTGACGCTACCTGATCGGGGCCGAGGTCGGTGCGGAAGCGCACGATGCGAGCACCACGAAGGCTGTAACCAGACCCACTGCGCTCACTGCGGCGCAGTTCGTCGAACGAGACCTCCACCACAATGCGTGGCTCTACGCTGCGATAGTTGCCGAGCTGCGCAACGGTGTGCGCCTCAAACCAGCGTCCCATCTCGCTCATCTCGCGTTCGCCCAACTGTGCCGAGGCACGACCGAGCGTTGTGAGACGACCGGAGAGATCGTCGCGCACGGCAAAGGTCAGCTCTGACAAGAGTGTGCGACGACGACCCACACCGTACTCCACGCCAACGACGACGCAATCAACGCTGTCAATCGGATGCTTCAACTTGAGCCACGCCGATCCGCGTCGACCTGGTGCGTAGGCGGCGGTGGTCGACTTCAACACAATCCCCTCAGAGCCGCGCATTTGCGCAGCAATGAACTCTGCCTCAATCTCTTCGATTCCAACGACAACGTTCTGTGGCGCGACGCGAATCACGCCACTGCACTGCTCCTTGATGCCAAGGCTGCCCAACACTGCGTGGCGCTCGTGCAGCGGTGCGCTGATCAGGAGTTGATCGCCATGGGCAATAAGGTCAAAGGCGATGAATTGCACCGAGATGCGCTCGCGTTCATGAAGCGTTGTCTCGGCACCTCTTAGCCGTGATTGCACTGCATGAACTGGGAGTGGATGCCCCTCTTCAAAGGCGATGATCTCTCCGTCAAGGATCAGTGAATTGGGGAGGAGGGAGGCGGCTGCAGCAACCTCTGGGAACGCCACGGTGATGTCGTTGGCGTCTCGACCGAAAAGTTGCACCTGCCCATCAGCGAGATGCAGTTGCGCCCGAATGCCGTCGTACTTGTCCTCTGCAGCAATTGAGCCGGCAGCGATCTCACTGAGTCGCTCCATCGCGTCGGCGGCACTAGCAGCTGGTGCGGCGAGCATCGCTGGGATCGGATGGAAATAGCGGAGCTTCGCCTCAGCAAGGGCGCCGCGCTTCGCCAGAAGCGCCACACGGCCAGCATCCCCTTCTAGGGTCATCGCCCAGCGCACAGCGCTCACCTCTGCACCGAACGCTGCGGCGATGGCACCCTCAAGAAGACCGTCGCGGAGGCCGATCTGCACGTCGCCAGAGAGCATGCGCACGATGTACTTCGCGGCGATCGGCGAGGTGCCATAGAAGAGTTGCATCAGTAGATCGTGGCGGCGCTGGCCGCTGGCGCCACGGATGGCGGCGAAGGACTCAGGAAGTGAGCGCAGGGTTGGCGCGGAGTCTTCTCCTGTAACGGGCATGACCCCCGTTGCGCTAGCGATGGCGCTGCTCCGCACCTGCGCATGGCGCTCCTCGCTCGCGGCAGCCTCACCGGCAATCGGGCGTTCGCTCTCTAGGAGCTCCTCAACGGCGAGGCCGATATCACCCGTCTCATCAAGGATCTTTGCAAGTGAGCCCGCCGGCGCGCCCGCCACCTCCTCGACCGCCTTGGCGAGTGCGGGCCATGAGACGGCGCCCGCCTGCGCGGTGCCTCGGCTGCCAAGGAGTCGGCAGATCACCTCAAGATCGACGTCGTCGGCGGCGCGGAGCGCATCAGCAAAGAGGCGCGCCTTCTCAGAGGTGCGCGAGGCGCCCTCGATCTTGCGTGCCAATTGCATCCAGCTAAGCATTGAGGCGATCGTATACCGTGATCGCGTGGTGGGATCGCAGCGACATGGTGCAATCGGCGGACATGAGGCGGTCCTCGTGGGCGAGCGCGTCGCGTTGCGGCCGCACACCGTCGAGACCCTCCCAGCACTCAAGCGCTGGTATGCCGATCCCGAACTGGTGCGCCTCGCCCGACATCGCAACGAGCCGCTCAGCGGCGACGAGGTCGAGCGCCTGGTTCGCGACCGCTTCACCACCGCCCAAATGCTCGCCTTCGCCCTTTACGAACGGATCGGCACGGAGGAACACCTCATCGGTAGTTGTACGCTGGCGAACCTCGATATTGAGAATGGGGCCGCAAGCTTCCACTTGATGATCGGCGAACCTGCCGCCCGCGGGCGTGGCCTAGGCAGCGAGGCGACGCGGCTCGTCGCTCGCTTCGCTTTTGAGGCGCTTGGTCTCCATCGCATCAGCCTCACCCTCTTCGCCTTCAACGAAGCGGCGCTGCGTTGCTACACCAAAGCGGGCTTTACCGAAGAGGGGCGCATGCGCGACGCGATCACGCGCGATGGGCGGCGCTGGGATGAGATTCAGATGGGGCTTCTCGCGACCGACGCGCCGTAG
>JBDLWN010000047.1:0-5760 GCA_039804225.1 Chloroflexota bacterium | reverse complement strand
CTCCTCGTTGTTGGCCTCCCACCACTCCTGACCAGCCGCTTCATTGAGGCCACGACGCGCGCGGCAGTCGTGACCCTTGCGGGGACCATGCTCCTGCGCACCTCGATCTTTGGGGCACTTGACCCGCTGACGGCGCTAACCATCGGCGCAGGGTTCGCCTGCATCTTGGTGGTTGGCGGCAGCGTCGCTACCCGCATCTCTAATGCCGAGGAGGAGCGATGACCGCCGATAGTGCACTCGCGGCAATTCGGGCGCTCTTCCCCATGCTTATGGCGTTGAGCTCGCTAGCCCTGGTTCCGCTCATCCGACTCTGGCGCGGTCCGCAGCGTGATGATGCTGCGACCTACGCAACGTTTGGCGTGCAGCTCCTACTGGTCGCGACCTCGGTTGGCGCAGCGCTTGCCGGCGGTAGCTACCTCTCAACACTGACGTTGGGTCAGATCACTATTGACCCTTCCGAGCCCGGTCGGTTGCTCGTGCTGCTCGGCGGAGTCGTCTTCGCAGTGATCGTTGGCGCAGGAGAGGGGCGCCGAGCGGGAACGATGGGACAGATCGCCCTCTTCGGCATCGCCACGATCGACTTAGCACTTGCGATTCCATCTGGGATCGCGCCAATTGCGCTCCTCCTCTTTGCCAGCTTGGGCATCTCAGGAGCCGCGGCAAGTGGCAAAGATGATGTAAGCCGTGCCCGAGCCGTCTTCCGCGATCTGCGCACCGTCTCACTCCTGCTTCCCACAGTCGTCATCGCTGAGATTTTGCGTACGGCAATCTCCTACGCCGCGGTTGATGCCTCATACGCCACGCCAGCATCGCTCGCGGCAGGTACGGCGCTCGGCGTATCCATCGTCCTCATAGTCGCCGCAGGAGTCTTCCCCTTCCATGGTCGACTCATCAAGATCTTCGAGGCGCTCCCGATTGTCGGTTCACTCCTTGTTGGTGTGTGGATCCCCTCGGCACTCGCGCTGATCGTCATGAGTGAACTCTCGGTACTGGCGAGCAGCATCACGGATCCTCTCGGTGGCGCAATTGTCCCTGGCATCTTGCTGGCTGGAGCTGCAACCCTAGTCTTCGGTGCAGTCTCCGCCCTCCTCCATGACGACATCGGCGAGATCGTTGGGTTCATGGCAGTAGGAAATGCCGGATGGCTAGCACTCGCCGCTGCAGCAGCTCTACAATCACCCGCCGACACTTCGTCACGTCTTATCGTGCTTCCAGGAATGTTGACCATCTCACTCTTTGGACTCTGGCTCGTGAGCGTACGGCGACGATACGGAACCACCTCAATCAGTGAACTTGGTGGATGGGCACGACGCACTGGGGCAAACGGGATCGCGCTCGCCGCCGCGATCATTGCAATCACCGCCCTACCGCCCGGCGTCGTACTGGCCGCCCGACTCAACCTTCTGGTTCTCGGCGGCAATCCACTTATCGCACTCTTTGCGGTGCTCGGTCAGGTTCTCTTAATCGTTGCAGCGATTCGACTACTTCTTGTTGGCTTCACCCCAGAGAGCAAGACAGTGCACGAAGCAGAGACTCGGCCGTTCGCCAATCTCATCACCATCTCGCTCATATCCGGGTCAATCTTCGTTGCAGCTGCAGCAGCTGGCTGGCTCGGCCTTGAGTCAGGTGGAACTGGACCACTCCCGCCGGCGCCGAGCGTCTCGCCAGGAACGAGTTTTGATCCGCTGCCAAGCAGTGAGCCGAGCGTTGAGCCGACGCCAGACGTCACGGTATCGCCAGAGGCATCACCAGAGGTATCTCCCGAGGTCTCGCCGAGTGTGCTGCCGTCAGGGAGTGGGGAGATCTCGCCGGCCCCGTAGCGGCCGTTGGCTGCGGGGGGATCTACTCTTCGTCGGAGAGGATCCAGGCGTCGGTGGCGCGGGTGTACTCAACAAGACCGCCCTCTGGGAACCAGAGTGCGATCTCTGCGGTCGCAGTCTCTGGCGCATCGGATGCATGAATCAAGTTCTTTGCCGTCTCAAGCGCGAAGTCACCGCGAATGGTTCCGGGGGCGGACTCGTGGGGCTTCGTTGCGCCGACCATCGAGCGGACAACGGCAATGGCGTTTGGTCCTTCAAGGACCATCGCGATAACTGGGCCCGACGAGATGAATTCCACGAGGCCCTTGAAGAATGGGCGCGCTGCGTGCACGGCGTAGTGCGTCTCAGCGAGCTTGGAACTAACCAGCGTGATCTTTAGGGCAACAATCTTGAGCCCGCGCTCTTCAAAACGTGTGATCACGCGACCAGCAAGCTGGCGCTGCACGCCGTCTGGCTTGACGAGAACAAGGGTGCGCTGGCTGGTGCTCATATCTGCAGGTTAGCCGATCTCGTTCGAGTGTGGTTTATCGTCGCCCACCGTTGGCCATGCGCCAGTTGGAAGTTCAATCTGTACATACTGCTCGCCGCGATATTCAAGCCAACTCTTCACCGGCGCAGCATCTGGAACCTGGGTACCCACCTGGTATTCGATCTCGACCGCATCAGCGCCTGAACGCAGCACATAGCGCAGGTTTCCTGGCTCACTTAGATCAAACTCAATGCTCTCAAAGGCATCAACATTGATCGTGATGGTGAGCGGGGTGAAGATCGACGAGACCTCAGGATCGTCGCCCAACACCTCCTCGACCCAGCCGTGGCCGCGAACGATCTGCTCGCCATCTCGGAGGTGGCGGTAAGAGACGGTTTGGTGGAGGAGGGGGCGGAGGACATTTGCCTTATCGGCACGCTGCACGACGAGGCCTCGGTTAACGAAGAGGCCCGGGGCGCGATCGTGCTGTTCGTGATCCATGAGGGAGAGAGCCTACCGCAGAGCGGCTCCCCGCCGCACCCGCGCCGCCCGCCCTATCATTGCGCGGTGCGCTACGCCGTTGATCTCGGGAATAGTGCGGCGAAGGCCGCCCTGCTTGACGGCGCCATTGTGCGCCTCCCCGCCCCTGCTGATCCCCGTGACGCCGTCGCCTGGGGTGGCGTTGCCGCCGAACTGATTGCAGCAATCCGCGCCGATGCAGAACGCACGGGGGAAGCGGCAACCCTCCGTGTTGCGAGCGTCGTGCCAGCCGGCACCGAGGCGCTCAAGGCGGCCGCCGCGAGCGCGGCAATCGCTGCTGAATTTGTGGGTGCCGCCGATGTTCCGCTCGAGCTGGCACTCACCCCGCCAGCCCAGATCGGCATCGATCGACTCCTCGCCGCATGGCTCGCCTTTACTGAATTCGGAGCGCCACGTGGTCGCGGAGCGATCGCGGTGACGCTCGGAACCGCACTCACCCTCACCTGTGTTGATCGAACCGGCCGCCTCCTTGGTGGTGCGATCGCCCCCTCGCCGGTGCTCGCCTCTCGCGCCTTGGCCAGCGGTGCAGCGGCACTCCCACTCGTTGCCATCTATGACGAGAGCCCTGACCTCGCGGGGCCAATCGGTGCGGATACCGCCGAAGCCCTTTGTTCAGGAATCCTTCGCGGCGCACGTGGCGCACTCACCGCACTTATTGCCGAGTCCATCGCAGAGATGTTGCGCCGAGATCCAGATGCACCAACGCCCGCCGTAGTCCTCAGCGGTGGCGCGGCGCTCGCCGGCTGGTGCGCCACAATTGCAGCCGACCATCGCGATGCCGAATTTGTGTTGCGCGCGATTAACGCACTCCCCGCAGCGGTGCGCACATGAGCGGGCGCCTTGCCGGACGACTCGTAGTTCTCGGCATCACCGGCTCCATCGCCGCCTACAAATCGCCTGAGATCGTGCGCGCACTCCGAGCTGAGGGTGCCGATGTGCAAGCTCTCCTCACCCCAGCTGCCACGCGCTTCGTCTCACCCCTAACACTGCGCACCCTTACGGGCCACGCTGTTGATGCCGACCTGCTCGACCTGCTCCCCGACGGCCGGATCGGTCACATCGTTGCCGCCGACGCGGCCGATGCGATCTTGATCGCGCCAGCCACAGCACAGTGGATCGGCGCCATGGCGAGCGGACTCGCCGGCGATGTGGTCACCGCCGCCTGCCTCGCCACCACTGCGCCGGTGATCGTGGCCCCGGCCATGGATGGCGAGATGTGGGCGCACGCCGCTACTCAGACGAATGCAACCCGACTGCGCGACGACTTTGGCTACGCGCTTGTTGCTCCAGAGAGTGGCGCGCTGGCGAGTGGCGCGACCGGTGTCGGTCGCCTCGCTGATACTGCGGCGATCGTTGACGCGGTGGTCGCCGCCATTGGCGACGCACCGATTCGCGAGCCGAACGAGAGTCGCCGTCCGCCAGCAGTACCAGCTGGCGATCTCTCCGGTCGACGAATTGTGGTTACCGCAGGTGGCACCGAAGAGCCGATTGATGCGGTGCGCATCTTGGCAAACCGTTCGTCGGGTCGTCAGGGGATCGCGCTTGCTGAGGCGGCGCGCGACCGTGGAGCCGAGGTCGTCCTGATCGCCGCCCGCATCACCGTGCCGCTCCCTGAAGGGGTCACCATCGTGCGCGCCATGAGCGTTGAAGCGCTAGGTGCGGCGTTAAACAAGGCACTCTTGGCCGCACCGAGCGGTGGTGCCGCAACACCCGCAGATGCGCTCATCGCCACCGCCGCGGTCTCTGACTTCCGCGTCGCGGGTGGCCCATCCGCTGAGAAGCTCCGTCGCGATGGCGAAATCACGCTGCGCTTGACCCCAACCCCCGATCTGCTTGCAGGCGTCGCGGAGGCGCTCGGGCCACGTGACACACGGCAGACTCTGCTTGTTGGCTTCTCGGCAGAGGCGAGTGCCACGCCGCGGGCACGCGAGAAGCTCGCGAAGAAGGACCTCGACTTGATCGTTGCCAATGACGTCACGGCCCCAGGCATCGGCTTTGAGAGTGCCGAGAATGCGGCAGAGATCATCGGAGCCGACGATCTCATCACCCGTGTCGGTCCAGCGCCGAAGCGTGTCGTGGCTGACGCCATCCTGGACCGCGTCGCGGCACTCCTCGCAGCGAGAGCAGGCTGATGGCACGGCACACCGTTGCCGACATGCGCGCCGCACACGCTGCGGGCGACCACTTCGCCGTTGTGACCGCATGGGATCGTCCGACCGCGGAGTTCGCTGAGGCTGCTGGCATTCAATTTCTGCTCGTCGGCGATTCCCTTGCGCAGGTCGCACTCGGCCATGAGTCAACCGTTCGCGTTGGAATGAGCGAGATGCTGCATCACACCGCGGCCGTTGTCCGCTCAACGAGCAGCGCGCTGGTGATCGGCGACATGCCCTTTCTCTCATATGTCGATGTGCCGACGGCGGCAGAGAACGCCGCTCGATTCATCCGTGATGCGGGCGCTGGTGCAGTGAAGCTTGAGGGTGGCGTGAGTGTTGCCCCTATCGTTGCCTCCCTCGTGCGCAGTGGTGTTCCCGTGATCGGGCATATTGGCTTTACGCCGCAGTCATCACTCAACGAGAGCAAGCCGCGCGCGAAGGGGCGCCTCCCTAAGGCGGCAGCGGCACTCCTCGGGGACGCGATCGCCCTGCAGGAGGCGGGCGCATCGGCGATCGTGATCGAGCTTGTGCCGCAGGAACTTGCCACCGCGATCACCAGCCGCCTCAAGATACCAACCATTGGCATCGGCGCAGGTGCCGGCTGCACCGCGCAGGTGCAGGTGCTCCCCGATCTGCTCGGTCTCCTCGGCGCAACAGCACCGCGCCACGCTGGGCGCATCGCCAACCTTCGTGATGAGGCCATCGCGGCCCTCGCCACTTGGCGGACTGACGTGGAATCGGGAAACTTCCCCACCGCAGCGCAAGGGATCGCTGGGGA
>JBDLWN010000046.1:0-2827 GCA_039804225.1 Chloroflexota bacterium | reverse complement strand
CGAACCGATGCGGATGATCTCAATGTGTGGAATGTCGCGCAGGCCGCGCAGGATCTTCTCAAAGAGTTTCGGTGCAAGGGTAAGACCGTCGCCGCCGCTGATCAGTACGTCGCGCACTTGTGGCGTGCGGCGCAGATAGTCGAGCTGCGCTTCGTGGTCCTTGGAGTTGAAGTTCTGCGTTGGATCACCAACGATGCGCGAGCGCGTGCAGTAGCGGCAGTACGAGGCGCACTGCGTGGTGACGAGCATCAGCACGCGATCTGGATAGCGGTGCACAAGTCCCGGTACTGGAGAGTGTCGATCTTCGCCGAGCGAGTCTTCCATCATGGCGGTGAACGCCTGCTGCTCAGAGCCGACCGGGATCACCTGGCGGCGGATTGGATCGTTCGGATCCTTTGGATCGATGAGGCTGATGAAGTACGGCGTGATGTCCACACGGAACTTTCCATCGGCGGAGAGTCCTTCGCGTTCGTCATCCGTTAGCTCAAGGATCTCGCCGATCTCTTCAAGGGTGTTGACACGGTTTGAGAGCTGCCAGCGCCAGTCGTCCCACTGTTCGTTTGGGATGTCCTTCCACTTTGGAGCACGGCGGCTGCGGAGCGGGAGTCCGTCAGGGCCGAGCGCCTTGGCGGGATCGCGCGGATTCACCCATGCGGCATCAGCGGCTGCGGTCGCAGCGGCGTTGCTCTTCAGGATCTCCGTTGCGTCCATCTCGTCCCCCTCGCGGGTAGGCCAGGCCACGCCCGGTTGGATAGGGAGTATCCATCATGAATCAGGCTTTGGGTAGCCCCCGCGTCAGGCGGAGCGGGTCCGGCGTGCCAAGCGGGCGCGCTGAGCGAGCCGATTCAGCAGTGTGATCATCCCGAGCGAGGCGAGGCCGAAGAGGAGCAGGGCAAGGTACTCGCCCGCGGTGGACGGCGGCGCGAAGAGGGCGAGGTCGATCTGCTCGGTAACAAGCAGCGCAAAGGTGAGGCCGCCCGCGGCCGCAACTGCGGTCACCCATCCAATGAGCGTGCTTCGCCGTAGCGCGGCGGATCCGCCGTCACCGGGATCGAGAAGGTTGAGCAGGGCACCCTGGCTCCCTGCAACCACAATCACGCCGAGCACGCCATCCGCAATCACGCGAATCGGCAACGTTGCATCGCGAACCGCAGCGTCCACCGCGTCCATCAAGAACCATGCGAACAGCGCCAAGAGGACGAGCGACATTGTCGCTACCCACGCACCGCGGGCGGTGAGCGCTTCGGGGAGCGCAGAGCGGAACTTGCGCACGGTAAAGAGTCCGATGATGAATCCCGGCACGATGCCCGTGAGATGCGCAGCAACAAGTGCGACGGCCGCAAGCAGCAGACTCGGCCACTCGGCACGGAAGTCGCCCACGTCCTTATCGCGTCGACGATGGATCACGATCTGCGGCAGCGCGTACCAGGTCGAGATCGCAAAGATGGCGAGCGCACCGAAGAGTGCCGCCTGAAGGATCTGGCCGATCGGCGGGATCGCCTCTAGCGGCGCGTTCAGCTGCGCAATGCACTGTCCCACTGCAAGGAAGAGGAGCACATCAAGTCGCACGCCGAAGATGCGCGGTGATGCGGACGCAGCCGCAGCGCCGCGTAGGCGTTCGAGCAGCGCCGCGTAAATTCGCTTCGCTCGCTCTTGGATGAGGTTGAATGGAAGCTCAAGCGCAATGCCGAACATTGCAATCAGGAGGATTGACACCGCACCACCGCTGAACGTCGCCGGTGAGGTGAGTGCCGCGCTTGCACTGCGGATGCTTGCGGCGGCTGCGCTGGTGGAGACACGTTCGTCGATGTAGAGGAGCGTGCCACTCTGTTGCCTGATGATTGTCGTTTCGCCACGTCCTGCGATCGGCGCTTCTGGCTGCTGTGGTTCGCTTCCGCGCGTCGGGATTTCGCGCAGATCTTGCATCACGCCGATCACGATCCCGTTCTCGTCAACGGCAATCGTGGCGATGCGCTCAACTTCTGCTGGCAGCGGACCGTTTGGATCGGCGATTCCGCGGACATAGATCGTGTGGATCCCCGCTGGTACTGCATCGGGGAGTTCGACGATCGCGCTGATCGTCCCGTCGGAACCTACACCCGCAGAACCGAGATCGATCGGATCGCTGCGCATCTCCGCGACGATGCTGCTCCCTGTAGCTAGGCCAACTGCATCAATGACGACGTGTGCTTCGTTGATCGGATATCCGATGAGCGCCTTCAGCTCCATCGTGAAGTGCGGGCGCGAATCGCCGGGTGTGCCGAGTTCTTGCACATCGGGGGTGTGCACCTGAGTGTCAGCAGATGTTTCAGGGGAAGGCGACACGATTGCTGTTGGGGATGGAGTCGGCGTGGGTGTGGGGGCTGGCGTAGGAGTTGGTGTCGGCGTTGGTTTAGGCGAACGTGTCGCTTGTGGTGAAGGGGTGGCTGTCGTTGATGGAGACGGCAACGTTGACGGCGAGAGTACCGGTGTCGGCGTGGGATCAGGTGTGGGTTCAGGCGTTGGTGATGTGGGAGTACGGTCTGGAGTCGGCGTGTCCTCCACGGGCGGCGAGCCTGGGTCGTATGAGGAAGGCGGACCGACGATGTCGCCGTATGGTGCCGCGGCCCAAATCGGCGCGGCCCCGAGCGACGCCACCACATATGACGCGGCGACGATCACGGCCAGCGAAATTGTGAAGAGCAGAGACCTCCTACGATTCACGTGCGTATCCTACGCTCCCACGAAGAGAATTCGGAACAAGTGACTACTTTGCAACCCTCTCCTTCGGGAGGGCCAGGCTCGCAGCGAGACCGATCTTGCGCGTTCGTGAAGATGCCATCGGCGG
>JBDLWN010000045.1:0-2663 GCA_039804225.1 Chloroflexota bacterium | reverse complement strand
CGATCCGCGCTGAACTTCTTGGTGCTGGCGCAACCGCCGACGCCTTCCACATCAGCGCCCCTGAGCCAACCGGTCGCGGCGCTGCAGGCTCTATGACCAAGGCGATCCTCGATGGCGGCGCGCTAATCGACGACATCAGCTACATCGTGGCGCACGGCACCAGCACCCCGCTCAACGACCTCACCGAGACGAAGGCGATCAAGCGCGCCCTTGGTGATCACGCCTACAAGATTCCAATCAGCTCGCCTAAGAGCATGGTTGGACACCTCTTGGGTGGCGCAGGCGCAGTTGCAGGGCTCGCCGCCATCAAGGCGATCGAGACGGGCACCGTGCCACCAACGATCAACCTCGACACACCCGACCCAGAGTGCGACCTCGACTACGTGCCGCACACCGCGCGAAACAACCAAGCAGTTGACCGCGTGCTGATCAATGGCTTCGGCTTCGGCGGCCAGAATGCCTCGGCGCTCTTCGGCAAGCTTCGGTAGGAATGCGCTTCGTTCTCTTCGTCGTTGACGGCGGCAGCAACACTGCCACCCCTGGAGAAGGTGCCGCAATCGACGCCTTCAACGAGCGTCTCACCGCAGGCAACCACCTAATTCTCGCCGCGGGTATCGCCGGACCGAACCGCGCCACACTGATCGACAATCGCAGCGGTCTCGGCGCCATCGCCCCAGGCTCACTCTTCTCCGGCCCGGAGCACTACAGCGGCTTTTGGATCATCAACGCCGATTCACCCGAACAGGCGGAGGACTTTGCGGTGGACGGCTCTCGCGCGTGTAATCGCCGGGTGGAGCTTCGGCCGTTTCTGGGCTAAACGGTCAGTTCAGCTGATCGCGATTGAGCGACAGCCTTCGCAGTCTGAGGGCATTCAACACCACCGTTACGCTCGAGCCACCCATTGCGGCGGCGGCGAGCGCTGGGTCGAGGCCAATGCCGAAGGCCGGCAGTGCCAGGCCAGCAGCGAGTGGCACGAGAAGGATGTTGTAGCCGAAGGCCCAGCCAAGGTTCTGCTTGATGATGCGTGTGGTGGCGCGCGCGAGGTCCACAAGGAGCGGCACACCGCGCGGGTCTGCGCCACTCAGCGTTGCAGCCGATGCATCGATGGCGATCTCGGTACCGCCGCCCATCGAGATCCCCACGTCCGCGGCGGCGAGTGCCGGCGCATCGTTCACGCCATCCCCCACCATCGCCACCGGTCCGCTGCTGCTGCGTCGGATCTCGGCGATCGCATCGCCCTTGCCCCCAGGCAGGATGCCACCGCGGGCGCGCTCAGGAGGAATGTTGAGCTCGTGGGCGATGGCGTTCACCACCTCCTGGCGATCGCCGCTGATAATCCACGACTCAATGCCGCGCGCGTGCAGGGCACGAATCGCTGCGGCGCTCTCTGGGCGAACGGTGTCAGCAAGGCTGAGTGCGCCAACTGATTCGCCGTTCATTGAGATGAAGAGTGGCGTGCGTCCGGCGGCCGCCTCTGCTGTTGCCCAGGCGATGATCTCAGGCTTAGTGGTGGCGGTGAAGGCCTCAGTGCCGATGCGCACCGTTGCGCCATCCATGCTGGCGCTCACGCCGTGCCCTGCGTGCATCGTGAAGTTGGTAGCACTTGCTGTGACGGTGCCTGCGGCGCGCACGATCGCGCGGGCGAGCGGATGCTCCGATGGGCTCTCAATGGCTGCGGCAATCTGCAGGAGGCGATCGGTGTCGCCAGCGAGTGGACCGGTGGAAAGGGCGAAGCGGCCGACGAGGGCGTGCTGACCAAGGGTGAGGGTGCCCGTCTTATCCCAGACGACGGCGCGCAACTTCCCTGCCGCCTCGAGGATGGCAGCGTCACGTACGAGGATCCCCGCCTCGGCGCCACGGCCGGTGCCAGCGATCACGGCGGTGGGGGTGGCGAGGCCCATGGCGCAGGGGCAGGCGACCACGAGCACGGCGATAGCGGTCGCGACGGCACGCACCAGACGCGGCTCGGCTCCGAGCAGGTACCAGCCGACGAAGGTCGCCACGGCGATCAGCAGGATGGCGGGAACGAACACCTCGGAGATTCGATCAGCAAGACGGGCAATCGCAGGCTTCGACCCCTGTGCCCGCTCGACCATGGCAACGATGCGGGCCAACGTCGTGTTCGCACCCACCTGCGTTGCACGCATCACGATCGACGCATCGGTGAGGAGTGTGCCGGCGGCGAGTCGGCTCCCCGGGCCGCGCTCCACTGGGAGCGACTCACCGGTGATGGCCGACTCATCGACAGCGGCGCGTCCACTCACGATGATGCCGTCCACTGGGATGTGCCCACCAGGACGAATGCGCAGGAGATCGCCAGCAATGATCTTGTTCACGGCGATGGTGGACGCGGTCGGTGCGTCGGCGGTTGCAAGCAGCTCCGCCTCTTTTGGCTGCAAGGCTAGAATTCCGCGCACCGCGCTAGTGGTCTGCTCCTTGGCGCGCGCCTCCATCCATCGACCGAGCGCGACAAAACCGAGGATGAGTGCTGCCGCATCCCAGGTTGCATGTGCCGGAACACCGACGCGCATCAGCTGCGCATGGAAGAGGGTGATCGCCACCGACCAGCCCCATGCCGCTGTGGTACCGAGGCTGACGAGTGTTTCCATCGTGAGCGATCCGTGTCGCAGTGCACGCACAGCACGCGAGTGGAAGCGCCAACC
>JBDLWN010000044.1:0-6399 GCA_039804225.1 Chloroflexota bacterium | reverse complement strand
CCATCACCAGGTCGAGACCGAGCACCCGACCGGCGTGCACCATCGCCGCGTCACGACGCTTTCCACCACCGCGCCAGTTGACGCGATCGGCAAACGCGTCGAGCACTAGCCAGGAAATGTTGTGTCGCGTGTGGCGGTACTTATCACCAGGGTTGCCAAGGCCAACAACGAGGCGGCGATCCTGACTCATGCGCTCGCCCTCATCGCGCGCCTATGTGCGCGCAGAATCCGCTCCTGTTCCGCCCACATCGCTGTGCGACCGGCGGGCGAGCGGTGATCCCAACCGCACAGGTGCAGCGCACCATGCACGGCGAGGAGTCGCAGCTCGTCGGCGGGCGCGTGGCTCGTTGCGCCATCGGTGCCGCCGTGCCCTTCGCGCGCCTGCGCAATGGCGCGATCAATGCTGATGACGATGTCGCCGAGCGGCAGGGTCTCGTTGGTGACGATCGGCGCAACAACCTTGTGCGCTGCTCGGCGGGCGGTGCCGGGTCGGGCGGGGTACGCGATCGGCTCAAGGAGCGGGAAGCTCAACACATCGGTTGCGCCGCGCTTCTTCATCTGCGACTCATTGAGTGCGGTGATCTCGTTGTCGTCAACGAGGGTGACGACCGCCTCACCGTTGCTTGGTGCACCAGAGAGGCGCAAGGCGCGCTCAACAAGGGCGCGAAGTTCGGTAGCGGTGACGGTGATTCCGCCGCGCCTGCGGCGCACGATGCGCGCGCGCGGCCCGGAGCTGCGGCTCATCCGCGAGCGGCGAGCGCCGCGGTGACCTTCCCCGAAAGGACCTTTCCATCGACACGGCCCTTGGTCTTCGGTCCGAGCCAGCCCATGACCTTCCCCATCTCTTTTGCTGAGGTAGCGCCCGTGGCGCTGATCGCCTCGGCTACGAGTGCGTCGACATCGGCATCGCTCATCTGCTCGGGCATGTAGGCGGAGAGGATCGCGATCTCTGCACTCTCGCCTTCGGCGAGGTCGGCGCGATTCGCAGCGGTGTAGGCGTCGACTGATTCCTTGCGCGTCTTCACCGCTTTCACGATGACGCCGAGCACCTCGTCGTCGGTGGCATCGCGCTTCAGATCCTTCTCAACAAGGGCGAGTGCGGAGAGGGCCATGCGGAGGGTGTCGCGGCGCAGCGTCTCGCCCGACCGCATAGCGGCCGAAACATCAGCTTTCAGTTGATCTCGAAGCGACATGCGCTGCTCCTCTCTGGCGGCTAGGCCGCACCGGGGCGCGCCGTGGGGCTAGATCCCGCGCGGTGCTCCGCCCATTGGCTTCTTGCGCTTGGCGTCCTTGCGCTTCTTCTTCTCCGCGGCGTTCTCAAACGCTTCGCGGCGGCGCGACTCGGCCAAGATGCCGGCCTGCTGAACCTTCTTATTGAAACGGCGCAGCGCGGCCTCGAAAGACTCGTTCTCGCCGATACGTACTTCTGCCAAGTGGCACCTCCTAAGGGGAGGAGGATAGCCGATCCCCCGCACGAAGGCGACTTAGCGCGGGAGGGGGACCTCTTCGAGCATCCCTTGCAGCGTGGCCAGCAGGGTGCTCGCCGCCTCACTGTCGAGGTCGGCTGAGGGGGTGCGCTGCAGGATCAGGAGCAGGTTCCCCGACTGAAAGAGGTTGAATTCAGCGTCCGGGGGGACGAGCACGAGGTTCACGGGGGCAACCAGATAGGCGGCCAACTGCGAGGCTGCGGCCCGCGCGGCGGCGGCATCCGCGAACGAGATCGCGACCAGCGGGATGCCGTTTGGATCACGCGTCGACGCGGCTCGAACCACCGTTCGGGGGAGGCTGTTCATCTCTGGTGGGAGAGGCGGACGTACGTCGGCGCTACTGGTCACTGGCCCGAGCCCAGCCGCGGTCACAACTGAGACGAGCAACCGTTCGGCCTGTGCCGCCTCTGCTGAGCTGCGTGCCGTTGGCGCCGCTGACGCGGCGGGGCCTTGCGGATCCGGCATCAGTGGGCCGCCCGACAAGAAGCTAAAGATCGCCATACCGCCGACCAACACGATGACGGTTCGATACGGGAAGCGACGCTTGCGCGTCGTTGGTGCTTCGCTCATCCCGGTGGCCATGCGAGTTGACGCCCAGCGAGCAGGTGATAGTGCAGATGCTCGATCGCCTGGCCACCCTCAAGGCCAACGTTGCTCACCAAACGCCAACCGCGATCGCCGTATCCGGCCTCAACCGCGATCTCTTGCGCCACGTGATGCATGCGTGCGAGCAGGGCGCCGTGTGCTGGTGTGTCACGCAGGTCGGCGGCGGAGCCAATATGTTCGCGCGGCACAATCAACACATGCAACGGCGCCTGTGGCGCGATGTCGTTGAAGGCGATCACAAGATCCGAGCTGTGTCGCTGCGTGCTCGGAATCTCACCAGCGATGATCTTGCAGAAGAGGCAGTCGCTCATGAGGTCAGTGTAGCGCGACCGTCGCTAAACTCAGCGGCGACCCACTCCCCCTCCTCCCAGCGTTCTACGAACGTTGCGCCAGCGGCCTGGAGCGCCGCGATCGCCTCATCGGCGCGCGAGAGGAACATGCCGCTAGTAAGGAGCCGCCCGCCTGGTGCCATCGCGCCAACGAGGAGCGGGGCAAGTTCAATGTGGAGTGATGCAACGAGATTCGCGATGACAAGTGGCGCTGGTGCCGCAATAGGGAGTGATCCCGCCGAAATGGTGACACGCTCGGCGACACCGTTGCGTGCAGCGTTCTCGGATGCGGCGGCAACGGAGAGCGGATCAATGTCAACGCCCGTACCGTGCGATGCACCGAGGGCGATCGCGGCGAGCAGGAGGATCCCACTCCCCGTGCCAACGTCGAGCAGCCCTGGACCGCTCCGTGGCAGTTCGCCGAGTCGGCCGGCGGCGCTCCACCGCTCAAGGCCGATCAGCGCGAGTCGTGTTGTTGGGTGGAGCCCCGTGCCGAACGCCTGGCCCGGATCAATCGTGACCACCGCGTCGCCGGGGGCGGCGGCATGTTCGCGCCACGGCGGTCGCACCACTATGCGGCCGATGCGCAAAATGGGGAACTCGGCGCGCCAGCTCGTCGCCCACTCTTCGGCGGGAATCGTTCGGACAAGGAGTGGGCCGATACCGCGCAGGCCGGCACCACCATTCGAGAAGGCGGCGAAGCGTTCGAGCTCCGTTACTAGCGCACTTGCTGCGGCGCGATTGTCTGCGGTGTCGGGGAGCCAGGCGCGAATGCGTACTGTTGCGGTCGGGTCGTAGATGGGCCCAAGTGCATCGCCATCAATGGGTGGTGGTGTGGCGGGCTCAGCGCTGGTGCCAGAAGGGGCGAGACGACCGAGTCGTTCGCTGATCGCTTCGGCCGCCTCGGGGTCGCACTCAATGCTGAGTTCGAGCCAGCCGTCGGTGCTCAGTAGTTCTCCTCGCCACTCGCCTTGGCGAATGCTTCAAGCGCTTTGCGCTGATCTCGAGACAGCTTCGTTGGGACCTCAATCGCAATATGAATCAGCAGGTCGCCACGTTGACTTGGTCGTCGCACGTTCGGTGCACCGCGACCCTTGAGGCGCAACACATCGTTTGGCTGTGTCCCCGCCTTGATCTCGATCTCCTCTTCCCCTTCGGCCGTCGGCACGACGACGCGCGCGCCAAGTGCCGCCTGCGAAATCGAGAGTGGGATCTCGGTCGTGAGATTGATGCCATCGCGTACGAGCTGCGGATGCTCCTTCACCTCAATGACGACGTAGAGATTGCCAGCAGGTCCGCCGCGACGACCGGGCTCACCCTGACCGCTCAGTCGAATTTGTGTGCCGTCATCAACGCCGGGTGGAATCTCAACATGGAGTCGCTTCGAACCGTTCAGGCGCCCCTCGCCGCGACAGGTGGGGCACTGCTTCTCTATGATGCGCCCCTCGCCGCTGCACTTCGCGCACGGCGCTTCGACCGCCATCTGGCCGAGCATCGTCTGGCGTACGGTGCGCACCGAGCCTCGTCCGCCGCAGCCGTCGCACTCCTTGGTTCCTGAGCCCTTGGCGGCGCCGCTCCCCGAGCAGCCATCGCAGACGACCTTCATCTTCAGATCAAGGTCGCGCGTGCCACCACGAATCGATTCGCTGAACTCCACGCGCAGGTCGTAGCGCAGGTCATCACCAGGGGGTGGGCCACTGCGTCGCGCGCCGCGGCCGCCGCCGCCGAAGAATCCTTCGAAGAGGTCCTCAATGCCGCCGCCGCCGAAACCTCCCTGGAAACCGCCTTGGAATCCACCAGGGAATCCGCCTGCGCCACCAGGGCCTGGGCCACCCGCTCCACCGCCAACGCCGGCCTCGCCGAACTGGTCGTAGCGGGCACGTTGCCCCGCGTCGGAGAGCACCTGATAGGCGTCGTTGATCTCCTTGAATTTGGCCGCGGCGTCGGGGGCTTTCGACACGTCGGGGTGATGCTTCTGGGCCGCCTTGCGGAAGGCTTTCTTGATGTCGTCGGCGCTCGCGCTCTTCGGAACACCGAGGATTGCGTAGAAGTCTCGTGCCATCGCGCGCCTACTTCAGCAGCAGTACGCCAAGTCGGCGCACCGCATGGCGATAGCCGATGAAGCTAATTGCCGAGAGATACGCAATGTCGACCAGCATGAGCCAGTTCAGGTCGCCGAAGCAGAGCGAGCGCACCAGATGTGTGCCGCGCGTCAGCGGTGAAAGCTCCACGATCCAACGCAGGGCCCCTGGGTAGATCTCTACCGGGTAAAAGGTCGCCGAGAAGAGGAAGAGCGGCGTCAGGATGATGAAGAGGAAGTCAAAGTCTTTCCACGAGCGCATGTGCGTGGTGATGGCGAACCCAGCGGCACCGAATGAGAAGCCGATGAAGATGACGGCGAGTGGGGTTAGCAGCGCAAGAGGCGACGCGACCAGACCAAGAGCGAGCATCACAATCAGGAATGCGGTGGCATAGATCACGCCGCGCAGGTTTGACCAGAGCAGCTCACCAACCGCGAGGTCGCCCACGCCAACAGGGGTGGAGAGGATTGCGTCGTACACCTTGCCGTACTTCAACTTGTAGAAGATGTTGAACGTTGAGTCGAAGATGGCGCCATTCATGGCGGCACTTGCAAGAAGCGCTGGGGCGACGAAGGCCGCATACGGAACGTCGGCACCGCCATACGGAATGGTGCCGATGACACCACCAACGCCGTAGCCGATGCCGAGCAAGAAGAAGAGCGGTTCGAAGAAGCCGGTCACGATGATCAGCCACTGTCGTCGATAGACGAAGAGGTTGCGCTCAAAGACGCTAAAGGCGCGTGGTGCGAGACTGGCAATCACTTCAGCATCCTCTTACTGAAGAGGTAGATCGCGACAACCGTGCCGACGATTCCCCAAAGCAGCAGAGCGCCAACGTGGAACCAGACGTAGGTGACCGGGGTCCCCAGCGCCATTGAGCGGCTGAGGGCAACGCCGTGCGCGAGTGGGGTGAACCACGAGAGCACCTGGGCGGCAAACGGCAGATTCTCGATCGGGAAGTAGGTCCCCGAGAAGAAGCCGAGCGGTGTGATGATCAGTCGGAAGAGGAAGGCGAATCCCTGGTCAGACTTCTGTGTCACCGAGAAGGCGGCCATCGGCGCGCCGAAGGCGAAGGCGGTGAGCACGGAGACGCCGATCATGCCGAGCGCCCCTGTTGGGCTCGTCGCGATCCCCGTGACGAGGAGGACGCCGGCAAAGAAGGCGGCGGCGAAGGCGACCTTCCCCACGATGAAGGTGATCGCACCGACCATGACGTCAGCGGCGTTGAGCGGGGTGGCGACGATGGCGTGATAGATGCGCACCCAGGCAACGCGCGCCAAGATGGGCCACGCCGCCTCAGCGGTCGCAAGATTCATCGCCGAGCTGACCATGAGTGCTGGTGCGATGTAGGCCACGTAGCTCACTCCACCAGTGATCTCAGCGGCCTTATCGCCGACGAGAACACCGAGTCCGATGCCGAGCCCTGCGAGCACCACCAGTGGTTCAATGAAGCCGCTAAAGACAGAGCCCTGCCATTCGCGTCGATACACAGCCACCATGTAGCCGACAACGTGGCGCCAGCGCGTTGGGTGTGGCGCTGCCTCGCGAATGGCGGCGAGCCGACTTCGCGTTCGGTTCGGAGCGACGCTCGAAGCGGCAATCACTCGTCGAGGGTCCGACCCGTAAGGCGAAGGAAGACGTCCTCGAGGCTTGAGCGCCGCACGAGCCAGCTCTCCGGATTCAGACCGTGCTCCAGCGCGCGAGCGTGTGCCGCCTCGCCATTCTCGCAACCAACGATCACGCGCTCCGCGAGACGCTCATACCGATCGCCAATCCCTTCCAGGACTTTCGCGTCAATTGATTCAGTACCGTTCGGGAAGCGCAGCTCCAACACTTCGCGCGAGGCATGTTCAGCGATGAGCTGTCGCGGCGAGCCCTCGGCGACGATCTTCGCCT
>JBDLWN010000043.1:0-12874 GCA_039804225.1 Chloroflexota bacterium | reverse complement strand
TGAGCATCTCAACCTGCTCGCTACGACGTCGGGTGATCTTGCGAAGCGCAGCGAGGCAGATCCCGCAGCGGGAGCCCTCGCTCAACAGTACGACATTGTGCTGAACGGCTGGGAGCTTGGCGGCGGCTCGATTCGTATTCACGATCGCGCGCTCCTAGAACGCTCCTTTGCACTGATGGGCCACTCGCTTGACGATGCACGTGCAAAATTCGGGGCGCTTCTTGATGCATTTGAATACGGCGCACCGCCGCACGGTGGCATCGCTATCGGCGTTGAGCGTTGGGCGGCGCTCCTCGCTGGACAGATCAACATTCGCGAAGTGATGGCCTTCCCGAAGACGCAGTCGGGGAGCGACCTCATGCTCGAAGCGCCATCGGAACCCGATGCGAAGCAGTGGGCCGAGCTCGGCCTCTCGGTGCGCCCAGTTAAGAGCTAGCGCTCCTCAGCCTGGGAGCCACGCTGCTCCCAGGGATCTACAGCGTTGGTATCCGCAGGCGGCGCTTCGAATGCGAGTGTTGAGCGTCCATCAGAAGGGCTAACCGCACCTTCGTCGCCGCACTCCAACTGCGCCTCGGTTCCCCCGGAGCCCTCAATCGGGGTCAGACGAATCGGACCCGCTTCACCATTCCATGAAGCGATGAGTACTCGCTCCCCCTCTCGGCCATGCGCTGCAATAAGCGCTGTGATTGTCTCGGGGTCAACGCCGGCATGGCTCAGTGGGAGGGTGATGACGGCCGTTGTGCCTGCAACCTCGCTCAGCGCATCAGCGGCAACCGCACTGAACTCAGCCGACGAGGTGGCACGGCTCAAGGTTGGGGCGGCCTCGCCCGCCGAAAGACCCGAGATTAGGATCGGTTGTGCACCGCCGGACCAGGCGGCCTCAACTAGTCGCGAGAGCTCTGGGCGGGCAACCCCAGGGGCGGTCGGGGCCCCTGAAACGGCAATGTGTGCTGCGACGGTCATGCCGAAAGTATACGGGTCAGCGAAGCGTGCGAGAATCTGGTGATGACCACAGCAAATCCACCCGCAGGTCTCGTCGCGCAAACCGGCATTCGTACGGTCGGTATCGTCGCGCACGTTGACCATGGCAAGACCACCCTGGTCGATAGCCTCCTCCGCCAGAACGGCGCTTTCCGCGCTAATGAGGAGCTCGTTGAGCGCGTCATGGATAGCGGCGACCTGGAGCGCGAGAAGGGGATCACGATCCTTGCCAAGGAGACCGCCATCGACTTCAAGGGGGTCCGCGTCGTGATCGTCGACACCCCGGGGCACGCCGACTTCGGTGGAGAAGTGGAGCGAAGCCTCCTCGCCGTCGACGCCGTCCTCCTACTCGTTGATGCATCCGAAGGTCCGCTCCCGCAGACGCGCTACGTCCTCTCCAAGGCGCTGGCGCGATCCCTCCCCGTCATCCTCGTGATCAACAAGATTGACCGTCCAGATGCCCGCATCAAGGAGGTGATCGACGAGGTCTACGAACTCTTCCTTGACCTCGGTGCGAATGAGCAGCAGATTGACTTCCCGATTGTCTATACCAACGCGCGTGCCGGTACCGCCACGCGCGACATCGATAAGCCTGGCACCGACCTGATCCCACTTCTTGATTGCGTCCTCGAGACCGCACCAGCACCGATGCATGAGCCAGGCCATCCGCTGCAGGTCCTGATCACCAACCTTGCCGCCAACGACTTCGTCGGCCGTATCGCTGTTGGTCGCATTCGCAACGGCGTTGTTCGCAAAGGGGCAAAGATCACCATCATTCGCGACGAAAGCGCGGTCACGGGCACCGTCACAAGCCTCACCCTGCCGCAGGGTATTGAGCGCGTCGAAGTCGCTGAAGCGGGCCCCGGAGAGATCGTCGGCATTGCGGGGCTGGCCGATGTTGAGATCGGTGAGACGATCACCGATCCTGCTGATCCACGACCACTCGAGCGACTTCATGTAGACCCACCAACGTTGCAGATGACCTTCGGCGTCAATACGAGCCCAATCGGCGGTAAGGATGGGAAGTTCCTTACCTCTCGACAGCTGAAGGCGCGACTTGAAAAAGAGGTGCTGGGTAATCCTGCAATTGAGGTCAGCCCAACCGATTCTGGCGAAGCCTTCCAGGTGCGTGGCCGTGGTGAGCTCCAACTCGCAATCCTTGTCGAGCAGATGCGCCGCGAAGGCTTTGAGCTCGAAGTTTCGCGACCAGAGGTGCTGCTCCATCGCACCGAGAACGGCATTGAGGAGCCATTTGAGCAGCTCACGATCGACGTGCCTATCGATTTCGTTGGTGTGATCACCGGTATCATGGCTGAGCGTCGCGCACGCATGGAGAACATCCAGCACGGTGCAGACGGTCGTGCCCGCGTTGACTTCCTCATTCCGACGCGCGGCCTGATCGGCGTCCGTGGGCGCATCCTCACCGAGACCCGCGGCACCGCGCTGATCCATCAGCTCTCCGCCGGCTACAAGCCATGGGTTGGCGAGATCCCGCACCGAACAAATGGCTGTCTGATCTCTGACCGGACTGGCGTCACGACTGGCTATGCGCTGTACGGCATTCAGGAGCGCGGCGAGCTCTTCGTGAATGAGGGCGAGCAGACCTATGAGGGGCAGATCATTGGCGAGAGCGCTAAGCCTGGCGACATGGATGTGAATGCCGTTCGCGAGAAGAAGCTGACCAACATGCGCACGCACTCCCATGACGAGGCAATTCGCTTGACTCCCCCGCGACGTATGGCGCTTGAAAACGCCCTCGAGTTCATCGGCCCTGACGAGCTCATTGAGGTGACGCCGTCGGCGCTGCGCCTGCGAAAGCGCCTCCTCAACGAGAACGACCGACGTCGTGATGCGGGCCGCCGTGCCGAGATGCGGGAGTCCCAGTAGCCTTCGACCGATGACGCCAACCCGACTCTTCTTGGATCACGCGGCGGGATCGCCGACGCTCCCAGTGGTCGTGGATCTGATGGCCGATCTCTATCGCGCCGGCATTGGCAATCCAAATGGCGGGCACACTGAGGCGCGACGAGCGCGAGCGATCCTTGATGATGCGCGAGCCAGTCTCGCCGAAGATCTTTGTGTTGAGCCGCGGCAGATTACCTTTACGGCCACGGCCTCTGAGGCACTTGCCCTCGGTCTGCACTCGGTGCTGACGCCGACCGTTCCGCTCGTGACAACGGCGGGGGAGCACCGCGGCGCACGTGCTCTCGCCGCGCAGCATGCCGCCGCAGGCGGGGCTGTGGAGCTCGTCGCGCTCGACGCTGAGGGAGCGATGCAGGCAGCAGGGATTCCCGCTAATCGTCCTGGTGCTGTGGGGCTCTTCGCGCTCGCCTCAGGCGAGGTCGGCACAATTCAGCCCTGGGCCACTTTCGCTGCCGCATGGCGTGCCTCAGGCGGCGGAGCACTCGTGGTTGATGCGGTACAGGCTGCCTACGACCACGCGCTTGACGCCCAGGTGACCGGAGCGGCACACCTTGTTGTGGGTTCGGCCAAGGTTGGTGGACCGTTCGGCATCGCTGCGCTCATCAGCGCACCAGATACCAAGGTGCGACCGATCATTGTTGGTGGAGGTCAGGAGCGCGGTCGTCGGGGCGGCACAGAGGCGGTTGTCCTTGCCGCCGGATTCGCCGCCGCATTTCGCGCCCACCGCCTCCAGTCTGCAGAGAATCGTCAGCACCTCACCGCGATTACCAATGCCTTTGACGCCGCACTTGGCCCACTCGCTTCGCTCGGGCTCGTGCCGACCGGTGCACCGTTCACGAGCGGCGCACGCCTAGCAGGACACCGTTCGTATGCGGCGGATTGGGCACTGGGTGATGACCTCGTTGCGGCGCTTGACCATGCAGGGATTGCCGCCTCCACAGGATCCGCGTGCATCAGCGGCTCACGCGAGCCATCTGAGGCACTCCGCGCCATGGGACACAGTGAGGCAGAGTCGCGCGGCGGCCTTCGCCTCTCCTTTGGGCGATCTACAACAATTGAGGAGGCGCAAGGTGCAGCAGCAGTTGTGCGCTCGGTGCTCGAGCGCGTGCGCACGGCGGTACCAGCATGACGCTGACAACAACACCGCTCGGTGGTCTCCCGGTCGGTTGGCAGGCCGCACCAGAGGCAGCCACACCGGAGCGCGTCCTCGTTGCGCTCTCAGGCGGTGTTGACTCATCGGTCGCCGCCGCACTCTTGGTCGAGGCGGGTCATGAAGTTGTTGGAGTGTGGATGCGCCTGCACAGCGCCGCCGATCAGCGTGATGGGCACCGTAAGAGCTGCTGCACCCTTGATGCCGCCGACGATGCGCGTCGCATCGCCGACCAAATCGGGATTCCGTTCCACATTCAGAATCTTGAACAGGAGTTTGCGGATGCAGTTTTGGAGCCCTTTGTTGCGGCGTATCAGAGTGGTGAGACGCCGAGTCCCTGCGTTGGCTGCAACACGGCGGTGAAGTTCGGCGCACTGGTGGGAAAGGGGAGTGCACTCTTCGGGTGCGATGCGGTTGCCACGGGGCACTATGCGCGTCGCGCGGTCTCTGATGATGGGCGCTCCTGGCGACTGCGCGCCGCTCTCGACACCGAGAAGGATCAAACCTATTTCCTTCACGGGCTCGATAGCGCTGCGATCGCTCGAGCACGTTTCCCCTTGGGTGAAATGACAAAGCCCGAGGTGCGCGAGTTCGCACGGTCGCGTGGCCTTGTCACCGCCGAGAAGCCAGAGAGCCAAGAGATCTGTTTTGTACCTAACGGCGATTACCGCAGCCTCTTGCGCGAACGCGGTGCCGCGAGCGGCGAGGGTGATGTGGTGGACGAGTCGGGCGCCGTCGTTGGGACGCATGCCGGGAGCGAAGGGTTCACCGTTGGTCAGCGCAGGGGTCTCCCCGGGAGTGGCGTCTCTGCGCGCTACGTCAGTTCGGTAGACCCTGTGACGAATCGGATCACCATTGCGCCACGGGCTTCGCTCAATGTGCGCGACATTGCACTGATCGAAGCGGCAACGCCAGAAGGGCTCATCACCTCCGGCGCCACGGTGCAGGGCCTAGCGCGCATTCGACACCGCGGAGCCCTTGCGCAGGGCACGGTGACGGGCCTCGGTGGCGGCGCAGCAACTCTTGCGCTCGATGATCCGCTCTGGGCGCCCTCGCCAGGGCAGACGGTGGTGCTCTACGACGGGGAGACGCTGGTCGCGGGGGCGCGAATTGCCCGCCCACAACCCTCCGTATGATTGAGCCGGCACCACTCCTGATCGCCCTCGCTGTTGGGGTGGCGTTGCTGATCGGAAGGCTCCTCTCGGCGCGTGCATCTCTCCCCGTTGGACTGTTTGGCGCAGTGGTTGGTGCCCTGCTGTTGCAGGTGGCGGCAGAGCGCCTGCTTGGGGGGCTCTACCCCGTGGGCGGAACGGCCTGGCCGGCCCCGCTGGTCGGCGCAATCCTTGGCGAGCGGCTCACGGCACGGATTGCAACCGATTGGGAACGAGGGCAGCGACCCTAAGGCGGATACCCCCTCGGGTACACTCCGAGCGTGGAACGCGATCCTCGAATTCCAACGCAGAGCGCCGCCGACCTTCGGTCTCGGTTCGTGGCGTTCTTCGAGGCGCGTGGACACACTCAGGTGCCGAGTGCCTCGCTTGTTCCCGCAGGCGACGCCACTCTCCTCTTCACCAATTCGGGGATGGTCCAGTTTAAAGAGCTCTTCAGCGGCGCTGAGACCCGCTCGTATCGCCGCGCCGTCGATTACCAGCGCTGCTTGCGTGTCGCCGGAAAGCACAACGACTTTGAAGAGGTCGGCCGAACACCACGACACCACACCCTCTTTGAGATGCTCGGCTCCTGGTCGTTCGGTGACTACTTCAAGCGCGATGCGATCCTCTGGGCGTGGGAGTTTCTCACCGTCGAGGCGGGGATCCCTGCCGATCGTCTCGCCGTTACGGTCTACAGCGACGACGACGAGTCGGCCAATATTTGGCTGAATGAGGTCGGCGTTCCCGCCGATCGCCTCGCACGATGGGGTGACGTCGATAAGGGGAACGATGCGAACTTCTGGCGCATGGCGGAGACGGGCCCCTGCGGCCCATGCTCAGAGATCCACTTCGACCGCGGCGCAGACCTCTCGTGCGGCGCCGACTGCCTCCCTGATCACTCCGAGCATTGCCCACGTTGGCTTGAGGTTTGGAATCTCGTCTTCATGCAGTACGAGCAGCACCCTGATGGCCGACGCACCGAACTTCCATTCAAGAGCGTCGATACGGGCATGGGCCTGGAGCGCCTCGCCAGCGTCTCACAGCAGGTGCTCTCCAACTACGACACCGATCTCTTCCTGCCAATTCATGCGGCGATGCGCAAGATCACCAAGCACTCGATGGCGGAGTTTGACGCGCAGCGTTTCAGCTATCAGGTGATCGCCGATCACTCTCGCGCCGTCACCTTCTTGCTCGCCGACGGCGTGCGACCGGGGAATGAAGGTCGCGGCTACGTCTTGCGTCGTATCATCCGCCGCGCCGTGCGTCACGCACGACTCCTCGGCATCACCAAGCCCTTCCTCGGCCAGATTGCTCGCGAGGTGTTGGCGATCATGGGGACCGCGTATCCGTACCTGCGCGATGGAGAGACGACGATCCTCGAAGGGATCGAACGGGAAGAGGCGCAGTTCGCGCGCACGCTCGATGCCGGCTCAAGTTTGCTCGGCGATGCACTGGCCGAACTCGGGGCAGGGGAGAGCGTCGTGGGGCGTCGAGCCGATGATCTTCCGGCTGCTAGCCCAACCCTCGGTGGCGAGATCGCCTTCAAGTTGCACGATACGTACGGGTTTCCGATTGATCTCACCGTTGAGCTTGCTGCTGAGCGCGGCGTCGCCGTCGATCGTGCCGGGTTCGAACGAGCACTTGCTGAGCAGCGCGAGCGCAGCCGCGGCGGTAAGAAGGCCGCGCTTGCCGAGATCGCCGTAACCACCGCCCTATATGAAGAGATTCTGCGTCGTGTGGGCGAGACGGAGTTTGTCGGTTACGAGCACCTTGAATCGGAGAGTACGATCTTGGGACTGCTCCGGGGCGGTGTCGAGGTTTCTGCGCTCGCGCCGGGCGAAGAGGGGCAACTGATTGTTGGACGCACTCCGTTCTATGCCGAGCGCGGCGGGCAGGTGGGCGATGCAGGGCAGGTCCTAGATGCTAACCGGAAGCTCCTCGCCGACGTGAGCGATACGCAGCGTCCAGTTGGTGCGCTCACGGTGCATACGGTTCGTGCCGCCGCACCCCTCAAGGTGGGAGATGCGGTCGCTCTACAGGTTGAGCCGGTGCGCCGCGCCAACACGATGCGCAACCACACAGCGACACACGTGCTGCACCGAGCAATTCGAATCGTTGCTGGGGCAGATGCGAAGCAGCGAGGCTCACTCGTGCACCCCGACTACCTGCGCTTCGACTATCCCCTTGAGCGATCGCTCACGCGCGATGAGCGCGATCAGACCGAGGCCGAGGTGCGACGAGCCATCCGAGAGGATATGGCCGTCGTTGTCGCACACATGAGCATGGGCGAAGCGGTCAAGGCTGGTGCCGACGCCTTCTTTGATGAGAAGTACGGCGAGGTCGTGCGCACTGTGCGCATGGAGGAGTACTCACATGAGCTCTGCGGCGGCACCCACTGCCGCGCCACCGGTCAGATCGGTAGCTTTGTGATCACCAGCGAACGCAGCATCGGCTCTGGTCTGCGCCGCATTGAGGCGCTTACAGGGGCGGCCGCCGACGAGTACTTGCGGAAGCAGTCGCGCACCCTTGAGGCGAGTGCTGAGGCGATAGGCGCCCAGGATGCCCTGACCGTGCCGCAGCGAATCGCCGCTCTGCAGACGGAATTGAAAGAGGCGAAGCGCCGCGCCAAGGCTGGCGGATCCGCCCGGATCGACCTGGCGGCACTCGCGGCCCGGGCCACCGCACGGGGCACAATATCCATTCTTGTCACCACGCTGGACGTCGAAGACGACGAGGCGCTGAAAGAGGCGGCGAAGCAGCTCCGCAAGAAGATGGGAGCCGGCGTCCTTGCGCTGGTACGCCCCGCCGAAAGCCCCGAGATCTTCGTCTCAGTTGAGGGGAGTGCCGAGCATGATGCTGGTGCACTCGCCGCCGCCGCCGCGACCGCACTCGGCGGACGTGGTGGCGGACGAGCGGCGATGGGGCAGGGCCGGGGCGCCGTTGGCAGCAGTGCCGAAGAGGCAGCCACCGCTCTCGCAACAACCCTCGGTGTAGAGGTGGCGCGATCGTGAGTGGCGCACAGCCACGCCGCGTCCTTGGCATCGACCTTGGCGATCGGCGCATCGGTCTCGCCATTCGGGAAGACTCCGCGGCACCACGTGGGCTCCCAACCATGATGCGTCTCGCCACCGCAGCAGCTGATAGCGAACGTCTACGCACGATCGCCGCCGAGGGACGTGTGACGGAACTGGTGGTTGGTCTGCCGCTCCACAGCGATGGGAGTGTGGGCACACAAGCGACCGCAACTTTGCGTTGGGCGAGCGAGGTAGCCAGTGCGCTGCAGTTGCCAATCACCTTTGTTGATGAGCGTTACTCGTCGCAACGCGCCGAGGCGTCACTTGGCCGCGCGGCCAGGGGGAGCAACGGTGGCGCACCAGGCCCAGCTCGACGTGAGGCCCGTCGTGCCGCTGTCGATCGTGAAGCGGCGCGACTCATTCTTGAAGATGCCCTGAATCCAGCGCTACTCATCGATCCGACCACACTTGCCGTTCACGTTCGTGAGTCCGCAACATGAGTCGCAGCACACTGCTCCGCCTCGTTGCTGGCGTTCTGATCACCGCAGTGCTGTTCCGCGTTGCCGCGCCTCCTCTGATCGGCGACACGCTGGTCACCGCTGGTGTGCGCTCGCCAGGGATCGCCACGCTGCCGATCATCAGCGACATCATTCAAGAGCGCCTCGGCACTCGTACGACTGAACCCGCTGGCACTGACACCACGCTAGTCACGGTGGAGATTGCTGCTGGAACGGGGACTGCTGCCATCGCCAGCCAACTGCGCGAAGCTGGGCTGATTGCCGACGAGATCGGATTTATCTACGCGGTGCGCGCCGCCGGTCTCGACGGCAAGTTGCAGGCGGGCACCTTTAAGGTCTCTGCCTCTATGACCCCCACCGAGGTTGCGACTGCGCTGACCGATCCATATCGCGAGCCAACCATCGGCGTGGACATTCGTGCCGGGCTGCGGATTGAGCAGATCGTTGCGAAGTTGTCCACGCTTGAACTGCCATTTGAGCCAGCTGATGTGCTGACGATCTTGCGCAAGCCGAGCGCCGAACTGATCGCTGACTATCCGTGGCTTGACCTACCGAAGGGGGGAACGCTTGAGGGTCGGCTCGGCTCTGGCTCCCTCAGCGTGCCTGTCTCGGCAACCGCAGAGTCGTTCGTACGCATCCTGCTTGATCGATTTGAGGAGCAGGTGCCCGAGCAGTATCGCGGAAGCTCCGGTGGCTACTCGTTCAATCAGATCCTGACGCTCGCCTCTATTGTTGAGAAGGAGGCCGCCCTCGATGATGAGCGGCCGCGTATGGCCGGCGTGTATACCTATCGGCTGCAGCTCGGCCAGGGGCTCTTCGCCGATCCCACCATCATTTGGGTTGCCGACTCTGCGGCGCTTCGCAAACTTACGTTGTCAAAGTGGGCCAGCTACGAGTTCTGGAAGTTCCCAGCGAAGCCGTATTCCGGTCTGATTCCGCCGCGGGTGCCTGCCGACCTCGTGCCGTGGAACACCTTCGTTCGTGGCGGCATCCCACCAGCGCCGCTCTGCTCGCCATCACTCGCATCGATCATTGCGGCACGCGAACCCGACTCCAGCCGCAAAGAGCTCTACTTCGTACTGATCCCAGGCAGCGGTGGTCGCCACGATTTCAGCAAGACTCTCGCGGAGCATGAGGCGAAGGCTCGAGCGTACGGATGGAAGTGATGCGGGCGCGCACAGCACTACCCGTGCCTGAAGAGTTCGCTTCCGCGCCAACCGCCGGTGATCTTGAGCGGTGGCGAGCGGCCGATCATGCGGCGCGACCGAATCGACTCGCCGCTCTCCGCGCACGTGCTGCAGAGGAGCGTCTCGACGCGCTGCTGCTGACCTCGCACGCTGACGCACGCTACTTCTCGGGGATGGAGTTTGGACCAAACGAGGAACCGGTGGCCGGTTCCAGTGGCTGGCTCTTGGTTAGCGGCGACGATTTGGCCGTGCTCGTGGATTCACGCTACACCGTGCAAGCGCGCCGCGAAGCGCCACTGGCGACGGCACTCGACTATGGAAGCGATGCGGGTGAAACCATTGGCCGCTGGCTGGTGGCGCACGGCGTTCGGCGCTGTGGGCTCGATCCACAGGCGGTGCGACATGCCGTATGGGAGCGCATCGCAGCGACCGCCGCAGGCGTAGAGCTGGTTCCCGTGAAGGGGTTTGGCGGCGCTCAGCGTGCGCGCAAGGAGCCAGCGGAGATCGAACGAATCACCGCCGCCTGCGCTGTCGCCGACCGTGCACTTGCCCGACTCCTGCCGCAGATTCGCCCTGGCGTGACCGAGGCGGCGCTGGCGTGGTTCCTTGAGCGCGGCATGCGCGAGGACGGGGCCGAGGCGCTCGCCTTCGATGTGGCCGCCCTGGCTGGTGGCAACGCCGCGCTGCCGCATGGAAGTCCAAGTGCACGCGAACTGGTGCGCGGCGAGGTGATCCTCTTTGATTTCGGCGCGCAAGTCGCCGGCTATCGCAGCGACATGACCCGAACCCTCTTCGTGGGGGCAGCCAGTGACGCCGACCTTGCACTCTACGAGCAGGTGCATCGCGGTCAGGCGGCAACGTTTGACCTTCTGCGACGTTCGATCACCGGACCTAGCGCCACGATGCCCTCCGGTCGCAGCTGCGATGAAGAGACGCGACGAGTGATGGGCTCTGGAGCCGGAATCTACGACCACGGCCTCGGACACGGCATTGGGCTGCAGACGCATGAGGCACCCAGCCTCTCGCGCGCTGCGAGTACGGACCCACTCCCATCGCCAACGGTCTTTAGTGTGGAACCTGGGATCTACCTTGAGGATCAGATCGGGATTCGTATAGAAGACCTCGTCGCCGTAGATGCCACGAAGGGAACGCTCGAACTGCTCACACGGTTCCCGTCCGACCCCATAATCGTCGGCTGACGGCTAGAATGCGCGAGAAGGACACGTCGCCGCAGCGTTCGGCCAAGTAGAGGAGAGCCCCACATGATCTCGACCGGTGAATTGAAAAAGGGTGTTGTCATTGAGCTTGAGGGCGACCTTTGGCAGATCCTTGACTATCACCACATCAAGATGGGGCGTGGCTCTGCGCAGGTGCGCATCAAGTTCCGCAACGTGCGCAAGCAGTCCATCGTCGAGAAGACCTTCCAGGCAGGCGAGAAGTTCCCTCGTGCAACGATGGAGCGACGCACGGCACAGTTCCTCTTCTCTGAGGGCGACGACTACACCTTTATGGATACGGAGACCTACGATCAGTTCGTGATCACCGCTGAGCAGCTCGGTGACGCCAAGAACTACATCAAGGACAGCCTGCAGCTTGACCGCGTCAGCTACGAGGGTGAGACGCTTGGCGTTGAACTACCGATCAACCTTGACCTGATCGTTACCGAGACTGACCCAGGATTCGCTGGCGATACGGCGACCGGCACGCGCAAGCCGGCGACCCTCGAGACTGGCCTGGTCGTCCAGGTACCGCTCTTCGTTAGCGTGGGTGATGTCATTCGCGTTGATACACGAACGGGCGAGTACCAGACGCGCGTCTGAACCCGTTTGACGCCCCCGTCGAGGCGCTCAGCGTCTCTGACGTTGCCGCTCGCATCAAGGAGCGCATCAGCGCCGATCCGTCGTTAGCCGATTGCGTCGTTGCTGGCGAGGTGCAGAGCGCCATGCGCAGCTCTGCTGGTCATGAGTACCTCACGCTGCGAGATGAAGAGGCCACGCTTGACGTGGTGCGCTTCCGCGGAGCCATTCGCCCTGGCGAAGAGACGCCTGCCGTCGGAGAGATCGTCGTTGTCCGCGGCCGCATTGATCTCTATAGCCCGCGAAGCCGTTATCAACTCGTCGCCACAAGCGTGGAGCGAGCGGGTGGGATGGGTCTCCTCTCGCGAGAATTGGAGGCACTGAAGCGCCAACTACAGGCGGAGGGCCTCTTTGATTCGGCCCGAAAGCGGTCGATTCCACATGCGCCTCGTGGCATTGGCTTGATCACCTCGACCTCAGGTGCGGTCTTGCATGACGTGTTGCGGGTGCTACGCCGCGAAGCACCATTGGCTCGGCTGGTGGTAGTGCATACCGCGGTGCAAGGTGCTGGCGCCCCCGAAGAGATCGCGAAGGCGATCGCACGAATCGATGCCTGCGCGGTGAAGGAGCGACGGAGCGGTCGCCCCGACGCCATCAGCGTGCTCCTGCTGGCGCGTGGTGGAGGCTCGAGTGACGACCTTGGTGCGTTCAACGTAGAGGGGGTGCTGCGTGCAATCGCCGCCGCTGCAACTCCAATCATCTCTGCGGTCGGACACGAATCGGATGTCACCCTTGCCGATCTCGTCGCCGACCTGCGCGCGGGCACACCGAGTATTGGTGCCGCCGCACTCTCGAGTGATCTGCTGCAGTCACGGCATGACGTTGCGCGCCTGCGAGATCGCGGCGGTCGCGCATTGACGTTCGTCGTTGACCATGCCGAACGCCGACTCGAGGAGGCGGCGCGCGCCCTCGATGAAGCTGGTCCGCTTGACCGCATTGTGCGGGCTGGGGAGCGTGTTGCACAGCTCTCCGATGACCTGGCGCGCGCAGCCCTGACGCGTCTGCAGGGGGCGACGGCCGCTCTCGGACAGTTGGACCTGCTGCTCGGTGCCCTCTCGCCCCAGCGTGTTCTCGCACGGGGCTACGCGATTGTG
>JBDLWN010000042.1:0-2544 GCA_039804225.1 Chloroflexota bacterium | reverse complement strand
TCGTCTTCATCGGTGCCTCGGGAGGCGAGCTGATTGAGCCAGTCGACGTGGCAAAACGGCGTAAAACGATCACCAATGAGGTGTCAACTAGCTTCACCAGTCGGCTCGCTCGAGTGTATACGGTGAACGGTAAACCGATAGCGCTGCGGGATCTGCGTGGATACCATTACGTGAACCAGAGATGAAACGATCGTCGTACCTCTTGATCCGAGAAGATCTAGATCGCACGTTCTATGCGCTCATGTCTGACGCTGAACCAACACGGCTGCTCAGCAGCATCACGCTGCCAGCAGGGGCTGGCAGCAATGCCGTTGAGAAGGTACTGCAGAGTGCTGCGGGTGCCGATCAGAGCGGGTCAATCTCCACGTCGCTGCGCGGAGATCCGAGCTCGCTCAGTCGTGCGGCGGGTCGCTGCGCAGAGGCGCTGGGCGTTCCTGTGAGAGTCCTGGACATTGCCCATGACGCGGGGAGGCTCGCTTGGTCACTCCCAGGCGGCGCTGGTGAGATGACCTCTATCGCCGAAGGTGCACTTATCCCTGCTGATGCAGTGGAGCGCCGTCGCCGATGTGATGCGGTCTTGCAGTTGATCGGGGATCGCGATCGCGCCACAGTCGCTGACCGGCTCGGCGACATCGCCGATCGACCGATGTCGGGCCGAGACGGTGCTGGCGACCAGATTCGTGCCGCTGCATGCATTGATGCCATTCAGTCGATCGCGGAGCGCGTGGATAAGCAAGGTGCATCCGTGAGCGCTGAGGTGCTGATTGTGACAGGTCAGCTTGCGGCGAATCTCTCTTCGGGTGCCGTACCACTGGCGGCGCTATCGCCACTCGTCGCCCTTGGTCGCACAACCGTTCTTCTTGATCGCGCTGGGGTACTAGCAGCGCTCGGCACCGAGCAGCTCAACGAAGCCACCGGAGCAGACCTGGCCCGCGCGACCGCGGAGCAGCTCCTCGCCCCCGCTGGCGATCTGCTGGTCGTCGCCGATCACCCTGGTGCCGAGGTGCTTGTTCAATTGGGTGCGGAGGCGCATGCCTTGCATTCTGACGAAGTGCTGGAGTTTGACGTCAAGGCGGGGGAGACTGCCGACATCGAAGTTGAAACTGAGGGGCATCGTGTGCGCGCAACGCTGCTCGGGGGGTCCGCTGGGATCGGTGTCGTTCGTGGAGTGCCGCCTGTAGAAGTGATGCCTGCGGTGATGCATGCGCCAGTGGCATCAGCGCGGCCGCGAGTGCTCCCCATTGATGCGCCCCTAGCCCTTCTGCCGCGCTCGGCGAGCGCCACGGGCGGCCTTGGTGGGCGCCTTCTGCTTGGCGACGAGGTGGAGGGGCGCCTGCACTTCTCGGCATCAGAGCCCGATAGTCGCGGGTGGGCGGCGGCACTCGACGCGGGAATTCTGGCGGTGGTCTCGGTATCCCCTGAAACCGTGCTGCGGGCCCGTGCTGTAGGCATTCGTGGGGTTGTGGTCGGAAGCCTCAGTGATGGCGAACGCGAAGCACTCAGCGCCTCAATCGATCGACGCGTCGCCAGGGGTGTTACGCCAGCCCCGTTCGGCCTCCTGATCCTGGGTGGGCGTCAGGAGAGTGACGAGTGGGCCGCCGAGCTTGGGACGGCACTCTCCGCGTTGCATGAGAGTGATGTTCGCCTTGAGCGACACCCTGCAGGCCTCACTACCGCTGCGACACAGCCCGGAGGGGAGCGTCTAGCTGTGGACACCGTTGTCATCGGCGGTCCGCTGGCGGGCTCCTACGGCACGTGGCGTGGCCTCGCGGACCTTGAGCCATCCGATCCACAAGGTGCTGTCGAGATCAACGGCGATCTTGTCGCGCTCCCCCTTGGTGATCTGCAGCGCCTTACCGCGTGAGCGTCGTTACCATTTCGCTCCTTGGCCTTGGTGCAACGACGGCGCTCGGCGCAGCGATCGGCGGAACTCTCCGTCCAGGTGATCGAGTCCTACTCTCTGGTGACCTCGGGAGCGGCAAGACAACGCTCGCCCGGGCCATTGGAGCCGCGCTGCATGCTGAACCAGAGTTGACCTCACCCACGTTCATTCTGATCTCTGAGCACCGTGGTGATCTACCGATCTGGCATGTTGATGCCTATCGACTCCCGCCCGGGAGTGATGCCTTGCGCGCTGGACTCATCGATGAGCGACAACAGCACGGGGTGACCCTAATCGAGTGGCCCGAGCACCTTGCGGGGCTTGGAGCCGTGGGCGCCGACGTGCTGAATGTTCATCTCACGGCGGTCGCCGATGAGGGCAGACGCTCCGTTGAAATCCGCGGCGCACGGCCAGAGCTTCGCGCAGTACTTGATGAGGTGTTCAGCATAAGCGGTGGCGATCGTGGGTAGTCGGCGATCTCTCGTCCTCGACGGGTCTCTCGGCTATTGCATCGCAGCAATCGTCGAGGAGCATGAAGGGGTACTCGTGTGCGTAGCTGAGGACTATCTCTATGATCAGCCGCTACTGCAGCGCATCAGCCACCTCGCCCCCGATCAGGACGGACGCGCTGCACTCACGGATGTTGTCGTAGGGAGCGGCCC
>JBDLWN010000041.1:0-2971 GCA_039804225.1 Chloroflexota bacterium | reverse complement strand
CACCACAGAAGTCGGCGGGGAGCACGACCGGCGGATCGGGCGGTTCTGGATCACCGCTATCGGCTGCGGTGAGGCGCGGAACCCCGCTCCCATCGAGGGCGGGTTGGTCGATGACCTTAATCAGTTCCTGCACTAAATCATCAGCAAACGAGTTCGTCGTTGCTGAGCCGTTTGCTTGGGCGGCGATCGTGATCCCCAGGGCTGGGATCCTCTTCAGGGAACTCGTGACCCCTGAGAATCCACCGTTGTGCCCGTAACTCCGTAGCTCGCCGAGCCAGGTGCGATCAACCTGTGTCCCGTAGTTGTAGAGCCATGAGTTCCACGTCTGGTAAGCGCTGCCATTCATGGCGATGGTTGCCGCGCCTTCGGTGAGCCGGTTCCCCCAGAAGAGCTCGCCGAAACGCGCAAGATCACGCGGTGTTGAGAGCATGTCGCCAGCCCCGCGCAAGATCGTTCCCACCGCCTTGCTTGGCCCCCAACTCGCGAATCCATACGGCTTACCACCAATGTGTGGCCGCGCGGCGCCAACCTTCGGCCCCCACCCAGTCTCCGTCAGGTTCATCGGCGTGAGCAGCAGGTCTTGCACCAGCGTTTTCCACGCGACGCCAGTCGCGCGCTCGGCTGCAATCGTCACTAGCGTGAACCCCGAGTTGGAGTACGAGAAGCTGCCAACGCGCGTGGGTGGAAGCAGCCCTTGTACCGCAGTCATTGGTGTCACCTTCGCGTTCTGATTTCGGCTCAGCCACCCCATGCGCGAGTCTTCATCGGTGAGCCAGTCGCTCATCCCCGAGCGGTGGAGCAGCAGTTGGGCGATCGTCGCCTCAGGCTGGACGTCAGCCTCAGGCACCAACGTTGCAGCTCGGGTGCTGAGGGGCAGCACGCCGCAGTGATCAAGAAGGAGGGCGACCGCCGCAGTAAACGCCTTGCTAGTGCTAGCGATCGCGAATGGGGTGCTGGCGGTTACAGCGCGCCTGCTCTTGCTGTCTCCAACCCCGGCCACGGCGGTCATGCTGCGGCCGTCATCCCAACGAATCGCCACAGAGACTCCAAGATGCCGCGTCCGCCGCGCTTTCTGCCAGGCCACCACTTTGGCGTTGAGTGCGCTCGCGAGCGTTGGATCGATGGCGCGTGCCGGAGGGAGCGGGACGGGGCGGGCGGCGCAGCTCTTCCAGTCAACGGCCTCGGCGGCCACCACGGGTGCTGCACTCTGGCCCGAGAAGCTGATCGCGGCGACGAGCAGCGCGATGCAGAGGCGGACGGTGCGATGCGGCACGGCGGCAGGTGGCATGCAGTGATTCTACCGCTCTACGCTCCGAGGGAGCCGTACAATCGGCGGGGCGAGCCGTGTGGCGCGCACGAACTAGGAGGGCATGGAGATAGTCTCTGCTTCGCGACAATTCACACGTCAGTACGCATGAGCGGCCCGTCACGGGTTGAACGCTTGCCGCGCGTCACTGGCTACGATGCCGTCCGCGCGGCAGGAAGAAACTTTGAGCGCTACTCGTCGCTGCACCAGGGCGACGAAGATGTGCGCGACTATCGGCAACTACCGTTAGAGGCTGACCCGCCGCTGCACTCCGCGCTACGCGCATTCTTGGTCCCCTTCTTCTCTAGGGGGTCACTCGCGCCACACCAGCAACACATTCAGGCTGATGCGCGCGAACTGGTCGCCCCGCTCGCAAACGGCGAGCTTGAACTGGTTCGCGGGGTTGGCCTCCCACTTGTGGTGCGCACCATCGCACGGCTTCTCGACCGCGAAGGAGACATTAAAGAGTGGGCTTCATGGGGTCCCTCGGTGTGGGGGGATCACGATGGTCGACGCGACGGCGCGGCGCTGCTCGGATTCCTGGAACGTGCCGTCGATGAGGGTGCTGCGGGGCGCGGCGGGCGCCTCTTTAACCTCCTCGCGACCACACCCATCAACGGCGTGGCGCTGAGCCGTGAGGAGCAGATCGGCGTCGGTAGCCTCCTCCTTGCGGGGGGTCGGGACACGGTGATGAACCTGATCTCCGGAATCGCCTGGATGCTTGCGATGCACCCGGCCCATGCAGACGCCGTGCGAAGCGATGCAGTACTGCGGGCAACGTTCATTGAGGAGACGCTGCGCCTCACCACTCCGCTTGGCCTCATGGAGCGCATTGATCGCGGCGATGCCGGCGCTGATCCTGCGATGTCGCCGCACGTTGGGCTCGATTTCGCCTCAGCGAATCATGATGCAGCTACCTTCGCCTGCCCCGCCGATCTACGGCTTGATCGCCCTGCAAGCACGCCGCATGTGGCGTTCGGAATCGGGCCGCATGCCTGCGTGGGTGCCCCGCTCGCGCGCATGGAAGCACATGCGGTACTCACCGCACTCTTGGAGGCCGCGCCGAGCGGATGGCAGATCATTCACTGTGAAGCACTGTACCGAACAGTGGACGGTGGGGAGGTTCCCGCAAGCTTCCAGCGCCTGGTGATCGCTGCCCGCTAGCTCAGAGAGTTACGCGTGCAACCCGAACTGCACTGCGGCGAGTTCGGCGTAGAGGCCGCCCTTCGCGCGCAGCTCCTCATGACGGCCGCGCTCGACGATTGCACCATGGTCCAAGACAATGATCTGATCCGCCGAAGCTACCGTGCTCAGCCGGTGCGCTACGGCGATGGTGGTGCGGCCCGCCATGGCGCGCTCTAGTGCCTGCTGCACATGGCGTTCGGAGACAGAGTCGAGTGCAGAGGTGGCTTCGTCAAGCAACAGAATTGGTGGATCCTTCAGCAGCACGCGCGCGATTGCCAGGCGCTGACGTTCGCCGCCAGAGAGTTTGTAGCCACGCTCACCCACCACGGTATCGAGGCCCTGCGGCAACTCGTTGATGCGCTCAGCAAGAGACGCCCCTTCGAGTGCTGCGAGGATCTGCGCATCTGTTGCCTCTGGTCGCGCATAGAGCAGGTTGTCGCGAATGGTGGCGTGCAGCAGGTGCGTCTCTTGCGTCACCAC
>JBDLWN010000040.1:0-7909 GCA_039804225.1 Chloroflexota bacterium | reverse complement strand
TGATGGCTGGGTCGTCGGGTCGATAGCTTTGGATCACCGCCACACCCGCGTGCGCACCGCGCCCGAGTCGACCCACCGCCTGAACAACAAGCGCTACCGCGCGCTCTGCCGCGCGTTCGTCTGGGAGTAAAAGTCCCGTGTCGGCGGAAACGATCCCAACGAGCGCCAACGCTGGGAGGTCGAGGGCCTTCGCCGCGAGGGCTGTACCGACGAGGATCTGCGTGCGGCCATTGCGGAACGCGTCGAGGATGCGATCGCCGGAGCCGATCGCAGATGCCGCGTCGGCGTCGAGTCGGTCAACGATCACATCGGGGAGCGTCGCGCGCACCTCCGCCTCGAGGCGTTCGGTGCCACCACCAAGCGCGCGAATGCGTGCACCGCCGCAAGAGGGGCAGCGCGTCAGCGGCTCCGCTGCAATACCGCACCCGTGACAGCGGAGTAGCGATCCGGCGCTATGCAGCACCAGCGGTCGTTCACATGAGGGGCACGATTGTGCGGCACCACAATCGCGGCAGAGGAGGGCCGAGGCTAAGCCGCGACGGTTAATGATCAGGAGCGCCTGTTGCCCCCCAGCCCAATCGAGTGCAGTGAGGCGCTCAAGCAGCGCGCGGCTCATCATGCCGCGCCACCCGTCGGCGAGCTCCTGTCGCAGGTCAATCACCTCAACGAGTGGGGCCGGAGAACGTCGGGTCAGCGTGAAGCGACGCCACCCCTCAATCTCGGCGCGCGCCAACGATTCAATTGCTGGGGTGGCGCTCAAAAGCAGCGTTGCCGCGCCAGCAAGGCGTGCCAACTCGCGCGCCGCATCGCGCGCGTGCAGCCGCGGCGTGCGATCAGATTTGTAGGCGGCCTCATGCTCTTCATCGATAACGACGAGGCCAACCTCATCACGTAGGGCACCGAGCGCAACGCGCGTGCCAACAACAAGGTGTGGTCCTGGCTCAAGGAGGCGGTCATGTGCATCGAGGCGCTCACCGGCACTCAGACCCGAATGGATTAACTCCGGCGCACCGCCAGCCGTGGCGAGCATGTCTGCAGCAATCGCTACCTGCGCCGCCTCTGGCACGAGCCAGAGCACGGATCGACCCGCAGCGATCATCCGCACCGCCGCTTCGGCTGCTGCGCGACTCTTGCCAGATCCGGGCGGGCCATCAATCAGGATCGTCTCCCCTGCCGCGCTGGGCTCACAGGCGACGTTGACGATCTCACTCTGCACCTCAGTGAGGTTGATCGTTGCCCCCGCTGTATCAACCGCTGCACTCCGCCGATCAGCATGTCGGCGCTGAATGCGCCGAACCTCAAGCTGAACAGCGCCAGCATCAGCGAGTCGACGCGCGGTTGGAAGGCCTCCAGGGAGCGTGCTTGCCGCGACCCAGGGATCGCCGCTGCGTGCGGCCGCGGTGAGCTGTTCCACCGCGGCAACCTGTCGGCTACCGAGACGCATCGCCTCCAGGGCCGCAGGGGCGGCATCGGCGATCAACGAGGCGAAGGTGGTGTCAAGACTTTGCGCACCGCGACGCACGAGTGACCAGCGTCGCTCCGCTTCCCCGGCCACCTCCAGTTGTCGGAGGCTCTTAAGCGTTGCCGCTCGTGTCTTGCCGCGTGCACCAGTGAGGCGTTCCACGGCAACCCACTCTGCGCCAAGGCCGATGCGCGCAGAGGCTTCGCTGGCCTCCCCCACCCTGCGTGCCTCCAGAACGACCGCATCCAACATGCCTGCAGGGAGGAGCGATCGCACGGTGGTGGCGATTGGCGCAGCCCAACGTGTCGCAATGGCCTCTGCCAGCGACATAAGGAGTGGCGTTAACAGCGGCGCAGAGCCAAGTCGGCCCTCAATCGTCTTGAGTTTGATACCTGCGGGGGGAGGTTCATTCGGATTATGCGCGACGACTATGCCGATCGCACGCCGACCACCAAACGGCACGATCACGCCATCACCGACCGTCGCGTGGACTCCGTGGAGACCTTGATAATCGTAGAGCCGCTCGCCAGGGGCCCCTGGCACATCAACGGCGACGCGCAAGACCGTGGTTGACGTCAGCGCGTGAGGCTCAGCGCCCCCCGTCACACCGAAATCCGACGCTCCGGGTGCTTCGCACGCTCGGCGAGGACTATCTTCTCGACCTGAGCCGCGGCCTCCTCGGGATAGCCAGTCTCGTTCAACACCAGGTAGTCATACTCCTGCGCGCGTTCCATCTCCGTAATCGCATTCCGTGCACGCGTTACCAGCTCTTCCGCAGTCTCTGTGCCTCGGCCAGCAAGACGCTCGGCAAGAGCCTCAGGAGACGGGGGTGCCACAAAGATGAGGAGTGCTTCAGGGATGACCTTGCGCAGGCTTCGGGCCCCCTGCACATCGATCTTGCACAGTGCATCTTGCCCACGAGCGAGTGCGCCGCGCACCTCTTCGCGTGGGGTGCCGTATGAGCGGTCGTGCACGGTGGCCGCCTCAAGGAGCTCGCCCGCAGCATTCAGCGCATCAAACGACTCACGACTTTGGAAGTGATAGTGGACGCCGTCCATCTCACCCGTGCGTGGCGGTCGCGTGGTGCAGGTAACAACGTAATGGAAGGTCTGGCCCACTGGTCGGCGGCGCAGCTCGTTGATGATGGTGTCTTTGCCCACCCCACTTGGGCCCGAGATCACGATCACCTGGGCGCCTGGTGCCCCGACGCGTCGCTGTGGCTCCATCACCCCTCCCCTCTGCTGGAGTGCAACCGTAGCGCATCAAGGGGCGCCTGCAGATCTGCAGGCAGCTCAGCCTCAAGCCGCATGAGGCGCCCATCTCGCGGATGTGCAAAGACGATCTTCCACGCGTGAAGGAAGAGGCGAGTCGTCGCATCGGGACCGCGTCGACTGGTCCCATTTCCATACGTAGGGTCTCCGGCAATCGGGTGCCCGATCTCCGTCAGGTGCACACGAATCTGATGGGTACGACCGGTGATCAGGTCCACCTCAAGCAGCGTCCAGCCGGGGAATCGCTCGCGCACGCGGTAGCCCGTCGTCGCCTCGCGGCCACCTGCAACCACCGCCATCCGCTTCCGCTCATTCGGGTCTCGGCCGATCGGTGCCTCAATACGACCTAACTCCGCTGCGACCGAACCCTGCACCAAGGCGAGGTAGGTCTTCTTGATACGCCGGGCCTTGAGTTGCGCCATCAGGCTCAACTGTGCGACGTCACCCTTGGCAACAATCAGCAGCCCACTGGTGTCTTTGTCGAGACGATGGACCAGCCCAGGGCGCGCCACGCCAGCGATCCCTGGCAACTCTTCGACGTGATGCAGCAACGCATTCACGAGCGTTCCCGTTGCGTGGCCGGGTGCAGGATGCACGACGAGCCCAGCCGGCTTATTCACTACAACGATGTCCTCATCTTCGTAGACAACCGTCAGAGGAATATCTTCCGCGAGCAACGTCGTCTCACTTACCGGCGGGATCACAAGGTGCAACGTTTGGCCTGGAACAAGCGTGGCGCTCGCACGGACAATGAGGCCATCCATGGTGAGGTGACCCTCAGAGATGAGTCGCTGAACAAATGAGCGCGAAAGCCCGCTGCGATCCGCGACAAAGCGGTCGGCTCGCTGACGCGCCGCCTCTGGCGGGATCGGTAGATCTAGTTCACGCGCCTCACTCATGTACGCACCGTACTACGCGAGCGCCGCAAGGTATCTGCGAGCAAGATCACGATGCCGAGACTGATCCCTGCATCGGCGATATTGAACGTCCAGAAACGCAGGTTCCCCACCCCGATATCAATGAAGTCAAGCACGTAGCCGAACGCCACACGATCTATGAGATTGCCGATCGCACCGCCAATGAGCAGGCCAACGCCAACCGTGAGGGGCGACACCCGAGGGAGGCGTTCGCGCTCGTGATAAATGACTAAGGCAAGAATGACTCCAACGCTGAGAAGAGCAAGAAGCGGAGCGCTCCCCTGCACCATGCCGAAAAGACCGCCACGATTCTCGCCACGAATGATCTGCAGGTACGGACCAATCAGCTGATACGGGGCCACAAGGTCCATGCTATCGACCACCATCTTTGCACTGCGGTCGACAGCGATGACTCCGAGTGCAGTCAACGCAAGGGTGGCCCGCCTCATCCGGCTGACCGGCGGAACGAGAAGGCGGTGACGCCAAAAGAGAGCTCAATCTCGTCGGCCACTTCACCTGCAGTCGCGCCAAAGTCAATTGAGCGCGCACCGACGCTCTGCGCGAGCTGCTCTCTGTATGGGACGAGCGACTTCGCTGACTCTGGGAGGTAGAGGCTGATCGGATCGCCGATTCGAAGGCCCGTGCGCTTGCGCAGATCCTGAACGGCACGAGAGAGTTCGCGAACATCTCCCTCTGCGATAAGTTCGGGGGTGAGGGCCGTCTCGAGCTCCACAACAAGGCCATCTGCCTCGGCCACAAAGCCCCCCTCTCGAGGAATCGCCTGGATCTCTATCTCGTCTGGCGCAAACTCAAGACCCTGAATGCGCACGGCACCGCCGGGGAGGAACTCCACGTCGCCTGAGCGGGCTGCGGCGAGCACCGCCTGCAACTTGTCGCCAAGCCGCTTCCCTACCTTAGGCAGCAGCACCTTGACCTTACGCTCAAAGAGGCCTGAGGCATCAGTCACCGGCTCAACTCGTTTTACGTTGAGCTCGTCGGCAAGGATCGCGAGGAGCTCCGCGTGTGGCGTCTCACCACCGAAGACGACGCGCGCCAATGCAAGTGGCTGCCGAGTACGAATGGTGGCGGCGCTGCGCACCGAGCGACCGAGTTCGGCGGCGCGAATCACCCGACTCATCGCATCCTCGAGCGCCTGATCTCGCCAGCCTTCCACTCGCGCCTTTGGCCATGGCTGCAGATGGATGCTCCCTGTTGCGCCGTCGGCCACGAGGTTGGTGTACATCGCGTCAGTGAGCATCGGTGCAATCGGGGACGCGGCTTGCAGCAGGATGAGCAAGGCTTCATGAAGGGTCGCAAACGCATCGTTTCGATCTGCCTCACTGGTGGAGAGGTCGAAGCGGTCACGTGAGCGGCGGAGGTACCAGGTAGAGAGCTCGTCGATCCCCGCCTCGAGGCGCGTCACGGCCGACTGTGCGTCGTAGCCACGGAGCGCCTTCTCCACAGTTGAGACGAGGTCGGCGGTGCGACTCAGAATCCAGCGATCCATGGCGCCCCTCTCAGCCACCGGGCTTGCTCCGGCACCAGGGCGCCAGCCAGCGCTGTTCGCGTAGCCAACGTGGAAGGCGTACACGTTCCAGAGCACGAGCAGCTTGCGACGCGCCTCATCCGCGCCGCTCCAGCCGAAATGCACGTTCTCTTCGGGGCGCGATCCGGCGAAGAGCCAGCGCATCACGTCGGCACCCATACGATCAGCCGCCTCATCAAATTCAATGGAGTTTCCCCAACTCTTGTGCATCTGCCGGCCATCTTCCGCAAAGACAAGTCCGTAGCCGAATACAGTCTTCGTTGGCTCGCTCCCGACCATCACTGTCGACATGGCGAGCAGCGAGTAGAACCAGTTGCGGAACTGACCAGGGAAGCTCTCCGTAATCAAGTCTGCAGGGAACCAACGCTTCCAATACTCAGGATCGCTGCGGTAGCGCATCGTTGAGAGCGAGACGATACCCGCGTCAAGCCACGGATTCCCGACATCGGGGACGCGCTGCACCTGACCGCCGCACTTTGCGCAGGCGATGCGAACCTCGTCGATGTACGGCCGATGAGGGCTATGCCCAGCGAGGGCCTCAAGCCCGGCGACAGCCCGCTTCTCAAGCTCGGCTCGCGACCCGATCACCTCAATAGCGCCACACCCTTCGCACTCGTAAATTGGCAGAGCGAGACCCCAATAGCGCTTCTTGGAGATCATCCAGTCGCTCATGTTGCGCAGCCAATCAAGCTCGCGATCGTGGCCGAACGATGGGAGCCACGAGATATTGTCAACAACGTCCATGATCTGATAACGCAAGCTCCCCGCCTTTTCGGCGGCAGTCAGTTGTTCACGTGGCTTCTCATAGGTAGCACCCATGCTGATGAACCACTCGTCGACGAGCCGGAAGGCGAGCGGCGTCGCGCAGCGCCAGCAATGCGGATACCGATGCGTGATCTTCTCTCGGCGGAGTAAGCTGCCACTCTGCTCAAGCGCAACAAAGACGAGATCGGCGACTGCGAGCCAGTCTTTACCACTGAGATCATTGAACCCTTCAAGGTAGGTACCGCTCTCGTCAATTGGCGCAATCATCGGAAGGCCTTCGGCGATGCAGAGGGCATGGTCCTCACTGCCGCAAGCTGGGGCGATGTGCACGATGCTCGTTCCCTCTTCAGCACCAACATCACTCCACGAGATCACGCGGTGCGCAACCCCATCTGCGCCGAGTGCCTCGGTTACGGCTGGTGCAGCATCAAACGTTGCGCGATAACGCCACCCAATCAATTCGCTTCCCTGCTTGGTATCGAGCACCTTGGCGCGAGGGGCACCGCCACCCAGTGCGGCGACGCGGCGCGTTGCGCCGATCCACATCTTTCGACCGTCAAACTCCACGAGTTCATAGGCGAGCGTTGGGTTTACCGCGGCGGCGACGTTGGCTGGAATCGTCCACGGCGTCGTCGTCCAGGCTAGGAGCTCTTCGCCGGGCCGATCGACGAGAGGGAATCCGAAGTAGGCGGAATGGTCGTCGCGATCGGCGTACCCTTCCGTCATCTCGTGCTGGCTGATGCCCGTGCCGCACCGTGTGCACCACGGCATGCTGTCGCTCCCCTTATAGAGCCAGCCACGCCTATTGCATTCCGCAAGGAAGCTCCAGATCAGGTCGTTGTTCTCATCTGAGAAGGTGAAGTACGAGCCACCAATTTCGGGTGAGCCGAGTTGTCCGATGAGCGCCTCTGGGGCTCCACGCACCGTGCCAGAGGCGCCTGCGATCTCCATCTCACGCTCTGGCGCGTTGCTCAGGGCGTCGCGCAGGCGCAGGAGATCAGCTGGGTCGTTCCAATCCATCCACATACCGAGCCGGATTGACTGTTCAGTCTGTCGTGCGGCGTAGGTGAGCACGCGCTCTTTGCAGAGTCGGATAAATTCTGCGAGGCCACGCTCTTCGATCTGTCGCTTTGAGGTAAGGCCAAGTTCTTTCTCAACGTTCACTTCGACCCAGAGGCCCTGGCAGTCGAACCCCTGCTGCCAGCGCAGCTCGTGTCCGAGCGACGCGCGGAAGCGCTGGAAGAGGTCCTTATAGGTGCGACCCCAAGCGTGATGAACGCCCATCGGATTGTTTGCGGTGATTGGGCCATCAAGGAAGGACCAGGGTTCGCCGCCCGCCGTCTGCCTGCGAAGTCGCTCAAATGTCCCCTCGGCACGCCAATGCGCCAGCATCTGGTGCTCCAGGCTGATCAGGTCAGGCTTCGAATCAACAGGGTTGAACATTGGGAGGAGCGTGCCACGCCACCCCTGACATGGCAAACGGGGGGCACCCCCCTGCGCCGCAAGGCGGTATGGTTCCCGATATGAGCCAACCGACTGAGACTCCACGACGCTCAGCCTTCGCGGCAGCCGTCTTTTCGCTCCTCTTCCCAGGATTTGGACACCTCTATGAGCGGCGCTGGAGAGCGGCACTCCTCTTCCTCGCTCCCCCCACCCTCATCCTGGCGCTCGTCGGCGGAATCGTCGTGGCCGATGGGCTCCCCGGCCTCGTCGGTCTTCTGATCACGCCCTTTGGGCTGAGTGCGGCTGGCATCCTCAACATTCTTCTCGCCGTCTGGCGTGGGGTTGCGGCGGCCGATGCCTGGCGCTGGGCCGTGCGCCGGGAGAGTGCCACTCGCGCCATCGTCACCTCCCTCGCTGGTCTGAGCATTTCCTTGATTGCTGCCCTCTCGCTGCATCTGATCCTGGGCACCTATGTGAGCACCGCGTCGGAGCTTGTAGGTGGCAT
>JBDLWN010000039.1:0-5810 GCA_039804225.1 Chloroflexota bacterium | reverse complement strand
GGTCGTCGACAACTTGCGCTACTTCGCTGGCGCAGGTCGCAACATGGAGGGTAAGGCTGTTGCCGAGTACCTCCCAGGGCGCACGAGCATGATTCGTCGCGATCCAGTTGGCGTTGTCGCCTCGATCGCTCCATGGAACTATCCGCTACTCATGGCGGGTTGGAAGATTGGTCCAGCGCTCGTCACAGGGAACACCGTTGTCTTGAAGCCATCGGCGCGCACGCCGATCACGGCGCTGATGCTCGGAGCGCTTGCTCAAGAGTTTCTCCCTGCTGGCGTCCTGAACGTCATCACCGGTACGGGCGACGAGGCTGGTGCGTATCTCGCGCAGCATCCAGGCGTGGCGATGGTCTCGGTGACGGGCGATACCGCCACGGGGAAGCGCATTGCGGCAGCTGGTGCATCAACGGTGAAGCGACTCCACCTCGAGCTTGGTGGCAAAGCGCCAGTCCTTGTCTTTGACGATGCCGATGTTGACCTTGTGGCGAGCACGATGCGTGCTGCGAGCTTCTGGAATGCGGGCCAGGACTGCACCGCAGCCTGCCGCATCATCGCGGGGCCGAAGATCTATGAGCGTCTCGTTGATGCGCTGATCAAGCAGGTGAAGACGATCAAAGTTGGGCCGACGAGCGATAAGGCGACCGAGATGGGGCCACTCATCAGTGCTGCACAGCGCACGCGCGTTGATGGCTTCGTGCAGCGCGCGAGCAAGAAGGCTGAGATCGTACTCGGTGGCAAGAGCGTTGCCGGGAAGGGTCACTTCTATCGCCCAACGATTTTTGCGGGGCCAGCGCAGAGTTCCGAGATCGTGCAAGACGAGGTCTTCGGGCCAGTCGTCTCGGTGCAGCGCGCCAAGAGCGACGATCAGATCTTGGAGTGGGCGAACGACTGCCAGTTCGGCCTCGCCTCTTCGCTCTGGACGAGCGATATCGCCCGAGCCTTCAAGGTGAGCAAGGCGCTGCAGTTCGGCACCGTCTGGGTGAATGATCACTTCACCCTGGCGAGCGAGATGCCGCACGGCGGCTTCAAGCAGTCCGGCTACGGCAAGGACCAGTCGATGTATGCCCTTGAGGACTACACCGTGGCGAAGCACATCATGGTGCGGAGCGAGTAGGGCGATCCGTATCGGGCTGATGCCGTAGGCTGCACCAGATGCAGCACGACGTCCCAACGCCACCCCCGTTTGAAGAGGGGCTCCCGCAGGAGCTCTGGTTCAGCGTTGACGTGGAGTGCTCGGGCCAGACGCCGCTCGATGGGAGCCTGATCAGCATTGGCGCCTGTCTCGTTGATGATCCGAAAAAAACCTTCTACGTGGAGCTCCGCCCCGACCCGACGAAGCAGTGGGGCCACAAAGAGGAGCGCGTACACCGACTTTCACGAGCCCACCTTGAGGCGAACGGCATCGATCGACTCGAAGGGGTGCGCCAGTTTGCCCTCTGGGTTCGTGCCACCGCCGAGTCGACCGCACCAGAGTCGAGCCCACTCTTCGTTGGCTTCAACACGCCATTTGATTGGATGTGGCTCACGATGGCGTTCACCGAGGCCGGCGTGAAGAATCCGTTCGGCATGTCGGCGATGGATCTGAAAAGCGTCTACTACACCCTGCATGGTGGGGAGAACCTGACTTGGAAGAAGACAGTGAAGCGTTTCGTACGTCAGGTGTATCCGACCGATCTGGTTGCCGACCATCACGCCCTCGCCGATGCGATTGAACAGGCGGAACTCGCTCGTGAGTTGCGCAGCAAGGCGCTGAAGAATCGCATCCCGCCCGCAATCCCCGAGCGACGATGAGAGAGGCCGCGCGGGGCGCGGCAGCCCAACCACGCAATCGGGAGCTCATCCGAAAGACGAATCGTGCACTCCTTGCCTGGTACGCCGCTACCGCCCGCCCGCTGAAGATTCGTGAGCGTTCCGATCCGTATAGCGTGCTGGTGAGCGAGGTAATGGCGCAGCAGACGCAGATCTCCCGCGTTGATCAGTTGGCAACCACCTTCCTTGCGCGCTTTCCAACACTCGAGTCGCTCGCAGCGGCGGAGACCGCCGACGTTCTGGTGGCCTGGAAGGGGCTCGGATACAACCGACGTGCGTTGGCACTGCAGCGCGCCGCCGCGGCCGCCGTTGCGGCGGGCGGCCTCCCTTCAAACGTTGATGCGCTGATGGAGCTCCCTGGTATCGGACCATATACAGCACGTGCCGTGGCCGCGATCGCATTCGGTGGTCGCGAGATTCCGGTCGACGTGAACATTGCGCGCATCGTTGCGCGACTCGTTGGTGTCGATGCGCCGCTGTCACCGCGCGAGGTGCAGGCGCGCGCCAATGAGTTTGGTGCGGAACTTGCCGATGGCGAGGCTGGCGCATGGGCGCAGGCGGCGATGGATCTCGCCTCGACGACCTGTCGCGCCGCCGCGCCAAAGTGTGGGGAATGCCCGTTGCGTGAATACTGTCCATCCGCCGGTCGCACCTTTGCCAAGGTGCCGCGCAAGGGCGAACCGCGAACCCCCTTCACGAAGACTGCACGATGGCTGCGGGGGCGCCTGTTGGATGAGTTGCGCGAGGCTGGCCGTGCAGGGGTGCAGGTCGTTGGTGAGCGTGGCGAGCACAACGAAGCGGCGGTCGCGGCTACCATCAACAAGATGGTCTCCGAGGGACTCGCTGAGTCGCTGGGAGGGGATCGCTACCGTCTGCCGCACCGCGGCGACTGAGGGGAGGGTCGTGGACGACCTCGCGCTGCTGAACCAGATCTTCGAAGAGACCCTCGCCGAGCAGGAGGGGCTCCCGTTCGTCGCTCGCTTCCGTGACGCCCTCCACGCCAAGCGCGCCGTCGACTTCAATCTGACCGCAGCCTCTACCGAGCAGTACGACGAGGTGGAGCGCATCGTGCGCGCACTGACGCTGCGCTTCCGGCTCACCAGCCTTGTTGAGGAGCGCCGCCGTGCCGCACAACTGAGTGCGAGCGCTCATCCCGCCGCCGCCCCAGGCCCTGGTAGCTTCGACGCCGCGCTCGCCGATCTCGCCGCCGCGGGGCTAGCTCCAACTGAGATTCGCGCCGCCGCAGCGCAAGTCAGCTACCTACCTGTGCTCACTGCACACCCAACCGAGGCACGCCGTCGCACCCTGATCGCCGCACTCAGTCGCATGCGCACCCTGCTCGATCGACGCTCGCTCGGCGGCACCTTTGCCGCCGAGGTTGATCTGCGCCTCCGCGAAGAGATGACTAACCTCTGGCGCATGGGTGGCATCCGCACTCGGCGCGTCACCGCCCTTGATGAGGTGCGCTCAGCGCTGGTGCACTTTGATGGAACCATCTTCCGCCTCGTGCCACGACTGCTGCGCAGCCTCGACGACGCGCTCGGTCGCCTCGAGAAGGCCACCGCTCCGTCGGGACTCCGAGCGCCTCTGTCACTGCCAACACTTCGCTGGGGGACCTGGATCGGCGGCGATCGTGACGGGAATCCAAACGTGAATGCTGAAACGACGCGAGAGGCGATGCGCATTCAGGCCGACCACGCCTTGCGGGCGCTTGAGGCGGTCGCCTCGCGACTGATGATGTCCATCGCTGCAACCGTTGACGGTGGCGAGCTAGATGGGGCGCTTCGCGCATCACTGGTTCGGGACGCGAAAGATCTCGGCGAGATCGAACGCACTCTCTCGCACCGATTCCCCGATGAGCCGTATCGACGCCGACTCGGTGCCATCGCACAGCGCATTGCACGCACCCGTCGCGCCCGCATTGAAGAGAGCATCGAGGTAGGCAGCTACGCAACGCCACAGGAGCTCATCAACGAGTTGCGCGAACTTCGCGCGAGCCTCGCCGCCGATGGCCTAGAGCGCTCGGCGTACGGTGAGCTCCTTGAATTTGAGTGGCAGGTTGAGGCTTTCGGCTTCCACTTCGCGATGATGGAGATTCGCCAGGCGCGTGGAGCACATCACGCGGCGATCACCCATCTCACCGCCGAACTTGGAAAGCCAGGTGCAACAACCTCGCTTGACCTGGCCGCTTTCAAGAGCGCGCTCGCTCACGAAGCGGTTCCGGGCGTCACCGTTGGTGAGGTGCTGGCGACCATTCGTGTTGCGGCTGAGATCCAGCGCACGCACGGCGAAGAGAGCCTCGGTCGCTATGTGATTAGTGGCTTTGAAGGGGTCGACGACCTGCACGAGCTCTTGGCGCTCTTCGCCTGGGCAGAGGATCAGCGCATCGGCGCGGACCTAACCTCCAACGCTGCGCCGGGGTCGCCAAAGGTTGACATTGTGCCCCTGTTGGAATCGGCTCGCGTACTGGAGCGTGCCGCTGAACTGGTTGATGAAATCGTTGCGAACCCGGTGCTGCAGGCGCGCATTGTGGAGCGCGGGCGGCGCTTCGAGGTGATGCTCGGATATTCCGATACAAATAAGGAGTCGGGCTACCTCTCAAGCGTGTGGCTGCTGCATCTGGCGGAGGCGGCGCTCGTCGATCGTGCCAACGCCCACAACCTGAAGCTCACCCTCTTCCACGGACGCGGTGGCGCGATCGGTCGCGGTGGTGGCCCAACGCATCGCGCGATCTTGGGGCAACACCCAGCTGGCCTCTTCGGCGGATTCAAGGTGACGGAGCAGGGCGAGGTGATCGCCTCGCGCTACTCCGATCCTGCGATCGCGTTTAGCGAGGCGGAGCAGATCATCTCGGCGCTGCTCACCATGCGTAGCCCGCTCGCAGAGCAGCGACGTGCGGAGTGGGAGGGAGAGTTTGCCCCCGCCGTTGGCGCTGTGGCGCAACGCGCACGCAAGACGTATCAGCAGTTGATCCCAAACGATCCCGCCTTTGAGCCGTTCTTCCGCGCCGCCACACCAATCGCCGAGCTGGGCGGGCTGAATCTCGGCTCACGCCCTTCCGTGCGCGAGGGAGTAGCGAAAGGCAGCTCGGGCCTCACCAGTCTGCGCGCTATCCCATGGGTCTTTTCGTGGAGCCAGGCGCGAGTGAATCTTCCTGGCTGGTACGGACTCGGCGCACTGCGTGCAGCGCTCGACGATGCCACCGCTATGACCACGTTGAGTGACGCGTATCGACGTTGGCCCTTCTTCCAATCGATCGTTGATAACGCCGCGATGATTCTCGCCAAGTCCTCGCCCGAGGTGGCTGAAGAGTTTGCCGCACTCGGCGGCGCCGGAAGCGATGCAGATGCAACGAGAGTTTGGGCAACAATCGTTGGCGAGCGCACCGCTGCGGGCGACGCGCTGCGACGCATTGCTGGCACAGCCGAACTGCTCGCCAGCGATCCAGAGCTGCAGGCATCCATTGAGGGGCGTGCCCCCGAGGTGAACGCCCTCTCGCGCGTGCAGGTGCAACTGCTTCGTGCGCTGCGCAGCGCCACCGATGAGAGAGAGCGTGACGAGCTTTCACACCTGGTTCGCCTCACGGTCAGTGGGGTCGCCGCCGGCCTGCGCAACACCGGCTAGCCACACGACTATCCTCTACTCATGTTGAAGCGACCCTCCCGACCCAGCGTGCGCGGCGTAGTGAGCCCCGAGCAGATTTCGGCGTGGGTTGCACCCATTGCCACACGTTGGCGCAAGCACCGCAACCTCGCCCCAGTGTCGATGGCGGCCATGCGGGGAATTGAGGCAAAGGCGCTGCGACTCGGGCACACCTCAGAGCAACTGCTCGCGAGTGGTGGCGATGCGATCGCCGAACTTGGGCAGGCGCTCGCAAGGGGTCGTATCGCATCCGGTGCCACCGCCTCTGGTGCACCCGTTTTCATTCTTGCCGGTTCTGGCTCGGAGTCGGCTCTCGCGCTTGAGGCGGGGCTGCGGATCGCCGCAGCCGGTACGCCGAT
>JBDLWN010000038.1:0-3958 GCA_039804225.1 Chloroflexota bacterium | reverse complement strand
TGCAGCTTCTTGCAACAGGAACCAATGGTGGCGCGCAAGAGAGCGTGGTGAGCACGGTGCTGCGCCTTGACCCATCGCGTCATGAGGCACACGTCATCTCGCTCTCGCACGGCAGCACCATAGCCCGCCTTCAGCGCATGGGCTACGCCACCGAGGTGATCGAAGAGCCGAGCGATGAGCGATCTGCTGAGCTGCTTGCGGACCGGCTGATCGCACTGAATACGCAGGTGCTCCATGCGCACATGTACCGCGCCGAGGTGGTTGGCGTGGCGGCACTCGACATTGTTGAGCAGCGCACTGGGCACCGCCCCTACATGGTCTCTACCGTGCATTCGAGTCGTTTCCGCTCTCCCGCCGACCGAGAACTGCTGGAGCGCATCACCCCCAAGATCAATCGACTCATTGCGGTGAGCGACGCCATCGTCGACAAGCTAGTGGCGGAGGGGCGCGACACCACGGCAATCAGTCGCATTTATAACGGCGTTGATCTAGAGCGCTTCGACGAGGCGACCGGCGGCGAGGCGATTCGTGCGGAGTTCGGCATCCCTGCTGATGCGCCACTCGCGGTCGTCGTGGGCCGCCTCGAGCCTGAGAAGGGGCATCCGACCCTGATCGAGGCATGGCCAGTGGTGCACCACCACTTTCCATCAGCGCACCTCCTTGTCGTTGGTGAAGGCTCTGAGCGTGATCGCCTTGAGGGCCTCGCCGCCGCGCACCTACGCGCGGAGATTTGCTGCGCCAGCGTGCACTTCCTTGGGCGCCGTGAAGACGTGCCGCAGATCCTTGCCGCCGCCAACGTGGTCGTGATGCCGAGCTACCGCGAAGCGCAGGGGCTGGCGATTGTTGAGGCGCTCGCAGCGCACCGCCCAGTGGTTGCAAGCAACGTTGGTGGCATTCCCGAAATGATTCGCTCTGGTGAGAACGGAATCCTTGTCCCCTCACAAGACCCATCGGCACTTGCGTCAGCAATCGGACTGCTCTTTCGCGATCGTGCGCTCGCCGATAAGCTCGCCAGCGCAGGACATGAGTTAGTGCACCAGAAGTTCTGTGTCGACGATATGTTGCGCGACATTGAGGCGATCTATCTGCTTGCCGTTGGCGGGTCAGCGAACGACGTCCCCGATCGGTCGGGCATGAGCGGAGGTGCGTAATGCGCAAGAAGCGTGTGGCTCATAAATCAATCATCACATCGCGATATTGGATCGTGCTCAGTGGCGTGGCTTCTAGCGTCGTTCTCTTGCCGCTCGCGGTACTTCTGGTGAACTTTGCTGCGAACCCATCTACAAACCCGTTTGACGAAAACGGCTACGGCGCGGTGCTCTGGGTGTTCATACTCTCGGTGCCATTCGGCGGCTTCATCTTTGCGGTGGGAGCCTTGGCGGCCGTTGCAATTGAGTGGATATCTGGGCTGAAGCGGAACCGTCCGCGCTAGCTTCGCACCGCACTCCAATAGCGCTCAACCGCACCACCGCGACCACTCTGCAGTGCAACGGTTGCACCCTGGGTGCGCACTGCGTCGGCCATCTTCTCGACGGAGCCGAAGAGGTGTGGCACCTGTGACTCGTATTGCGCGATCCCCTGCACCTTCTGCTCGAGCACATCGGTGATGTCGGCGATCTCTGGCGCGAGACGAATTCCTGATGGAAGTCCAGCGGTGTAGTTCGCTGGCAGGCCGGCCGAAGGATCAAATTGCTGCCAGTAGGCATAGGGGAAGTCTTCGTAGAAGGCGACCTTGTCGCTCCAGTCAATGCCCGGCATTGTCCACGCCTGCGCATCGCCGAGCAGTGCGGCGCCGACGCGGCGGCAGAGCTGATGATCGACGTGTGAGCCGATGCCGAGCGGGAAGTAGACGCGCTGCGGCTCAAGTCGTGCGATCTCTTTGCGTAGCAGGTCAATCGGCGCAGCGTCGCTCTCGCGAACACTTCCGAGCAGCTGCTCATCACCCTCATAGCCGCGGAAGACGGCGTCGGGAAGATCGAGGAAGACGACAGCCGCTTCGGCGAAGAGGGCGTAGCGCTCGTCCTCTTGCCGCCGCTGCGCCATTGCCTCACCTGCGGCGGCGGCAACGGCGACAGAGCCAGGATCAATCACGCCCTGTCCGTTGCTGGTGTCGCGCGATCGTCCACCCGGGAGTGAGGTGGCGCTGATGTCGGCGCGGCGATACCACGAGGCGCGCTGCCAGAACTCCTTGGCGCTCTCGTCCGCCTCGCGCTGCGTCTGCTTCAGTCGTGCTGGCTCGGCCTGCCATGGGGCGAGTGCGTCGGCGGTTTCACCGGGCACGGCGTTGTCGGCGGCAATGGAGCCGCTGTCGAACGCCTGCGTTGCGGGCCAGATCGCCTTGCCACCGAAGCCGAGCGCCTGTCGCTGGTACGAGGTGAGGCGATCCAGATCACCGTGGCCGGAGTAGACGCTGAGGATGATCACGTTCTGACCGAGCTCGCGCAGGTTGGCGATCAGGCCGCCACAGGAGAGTGCCGCGTCGTCGGGATGGGGCGAGACGAAGATGTGGCTCACGCGCCGCGACCCGTCGTTACGGGGTTGCGCTGGTCGACGGTGAGGTGCTCGGCGAGGCGGACGGGGTTGGGGTGGCGGTGAGGAACTTGTTCACTGAGGCGGCGAAACCGTCGGGGCCCGAGATCAGCGCATAGGCGATCACGCCACCAATCACCAGGTAGGTGAAGGTCACGAAGCGACGGGCGCCGCGGTCGCGCGGGGCGACCTTCGGGGCAACTGGCTGGGAGCCACTCTCTGTCATGCGCCGATTCTAGCGGGAGAGCTAGCGAAGGGTCGCGTACCCCGTGAGCTCAACATAGGAGCGCCCCGTGATCGGCCGCCCGCCCAGGGTCCCCACCACCGCGTTTGCCCCCTCCCAATAGATGACCCCAGTGCTCTCCACCGTATTCAGCTCCTGATCGACCAACTCGGGGGTGACTGTCACGTCGAGGTCAATCTGCGCGATCTGCACCCGCCACCCAGAGGGCCAGGTCGCCCCGGTGCGTGGGCTGGTCCAACGTCTGAGGGCGGTCAGGTTGATCTGGTCACCGTCGATGTGCTGCACCACACCATCTGCCCCAACCCAGGTGCCGTACACGAGCGGGAAGCTCCCATCCTTCGCGCGCACGAACGAGAGCATCAAGTCACTGCCGTCGCTGAGGTTCAGTGCGAACCAATCCCAGCCACCACTACCGATCGCAATGAAGTCGCCCCACTGATGGTCAAACCAGGAGCTCCCCGTCACAACAAGCGTCTCACCGCCAATCGCCAGCGTGCCAGTCGTCGGCATGCGTGTGCGTGAGTAGTAGTACGAGCCGCCAGCATCGGCGAAGCCGACCCAGCCATCGGTGTCGTGCAGCACGGGAGCGCGACCAGCGGCAAGCTGCAACATCAAACCGTTGCCGCCAATCTCCATGCCGCCATCAGGGAGCACGAGCATCACCCACGGCGCGCGCCCGAGTGTTGAAGGAACAAGCGGATTTGCACCAGTGATCGCAAACGCGGCGCTCACCGCGCGCGACATCACTGGTGCAATGTTTACCTGCGGACCAATTTCAGCACGCTGGTCATAGGTGAACGAACCGGTGCGACCGCCACGCGGCTTCTCGGTGATGGCAATGTGCGACGCCCACGCGACAGGGAACTCTCCTCGTTGCGCGCGGAAGACGACCGCCTCGTAGCCAAACTCACGCGCGCCATCGAGCGTTGCCAGGTGGCCGGTCACGTACCACCATTCAGTCAATCGATCGTGTGGCGCATCGTCGCGCGGTAGATCAACGGCAATTGGATCAACAGCGCTCGGTCGCGGCGTTGGTTTCTCATACGGTGCACCAGTCGGTGCTGGTGAGTTTGCCAAGATTGGCCCAGAACATGCAGCGGCGAGAACCACGCTCATCAATAAAAGAAGCGAGCGTCGCATCATCGGCGCTCCGTCTCTGCTTCGGTGGCAATGCGGCCCTCCAAG
>JBDLWN010000037.1:0-2864 GCA_039804225.1 Chloroflexota bacterium | reverse complement strand
CTTGTCTGTGTACATTCCGTTCACTCCTAGTGCTGGCTCGCCTCGTGGTCCGATGCTGGTCTCGCGAGCCCTGGATGGGAACGGTTGACTGATCTCGGTCGCGTGCGTGCGTGCTTATGTCTACCGAAGCCCGGGAGACCTCTGTAGCATACGGCATCACGCTCATCTCTCATAGGGGCTGCCCTATGATCAACCCCAACGGGGTGCCGCTGGCCCCCGAAAGTCTCGTGGAGGTCCCTACACATGCCCAGTCGAGCCCTCGTCGCCGCCCTCGTTGCGGAAGCGATCGGTACCTTCCTCTTCTTCGTGATCGGCGCAGGCGCGGTCATCATGAATGCCCAGACTGGGGGAGAGGTCGGCCTCATCGGGATTGCCCTCGCCCACGGCCTCACCCTCGCCGCCCTCGGTACCGCGTTTGCCGCGGTCAGTGGCGGGCAGTTCAACCCCGTAGTGACCGTCGCCCTCTGGTTGGTCGGCAAGGTGCGCACCATCGAAGGAATTCGCTACGTGGTGGCCCAACTCGTGGGAGCTGCAGCCGCGGGGTTCGCCCTCAAGCTCGCCTTCGGTGGCTTTGACGCTGGTGACTCCGCCTGGTCAATCGCTGGTGGTGGTACCCCCTCCGTTGCAACGGGCCTGACCCATATCACCGCGATCGCCGTCGAGGCAGTGCTCACCGCACTCTTGGTGTACGCCGTACTCCTCACCGCTGTGGATAAGCGGGCACCGCAGATGGGCGCGCTCTTCATTGGTGGTGTGATCATCGCCGACATCATGGTGGGCGGTCCGCTGACTGGTGCCGCGATGAACCCAGCTCGCTGGTTCGGCCCTGCGATTGCGTTCGGCGACCTTTCGGAGGCAGTCGTCTACATCGCTGGTCCACTAGTCGGCGCGGTCGTGGCGGCACTCTCAGTTCGCTACCTCTTCGCTGAGCGCTAAATGCCGGGCGACGATTGGGCGGCGCAGCGCCCTTCGTGGCTGAAGGGGGTGCAGCGCTGGTTCGGTCGACTCATTGGGTTGATTGCGCCACTTCATGCGCGACTGGCGCTTGCAACCAACGGTTGGGTGTCACCCAATCTTGGTGGGCGACCGGGAATCATCCTGGAAACGATCGGTCGGCGGAGCGGTACACCGCGTCGCGTCATCCTCACCTATCTCCCCGACGGTGAGCGCATTGTGGTGATCGCCAGCAATTACGGGCGCGAGGGTCACCCCGCCTGGTATCGCAACATCGAGGCCGAGCCGAGCGTCACCATCATCTACAAGCGCATCCGAAAACCGTATCGCGCACGTATTGCTGTTGGCGAAGAGCGACTGCACTATCTTCGCGCAACGGATGATGCGACATACGGCGTCTACGCGGCGTATGCCCGAAAGACATCGCGCGAGATTCCCGTTGTGATTCTGGAGCCCGTTGCGCAATGAGCGGAGTGGCTGCGCTGAACACCGCGCGCCGACGCCTCGTTGTCGACTCACTCGGCATCTGGGTCATTGCCATCGTTGTTGGTGGCATCTTCGGCTTTACGGCGCGGCAGGGTGAGCTCTCACTCATTGAGGCGATCGCCTTCAGCTCGATTCTCTTTGCTGGCGCGTCACAATTTGCCGCAGTCGGTCTGCTTGTCGTCAGCACGCCATGGCCGTCGATTGTGTTGTTGGTGTGGCTGCTCAATGCACGGCATCTCCTCTACTCCGCCTCGGTTGCGCCGTACACCACTAAGCTTTCGCTGAAACTTCGGGCTGGGCTTGCCTACCTGCTTACCGATGAGGCGTTCGCCCTCACAACGGCACACATTGCACGCCTCGGGCGCATTGATGTGCGAGGTGCCTGGTATGCGGGGCTCACGATTTTCATTCCATGGAATCTTTCAACAGCGGCCGGATGGCTCGCAGGCGCAGCACTCCCTGACCCAGCAACCTTCGGTCTTGATGTGGTCTTCCCAGCTGCTATGGCTGGTCTTGCGATCGGGCTAGTTAAAGATCGCGCGGCACTCATTGCACTTGTTACTGGTTGCGGCAGCGCCATCGCTGCGGCACTCGTGCTTGATCCAAGTGCAGCGATCATGATCGGCGGTCTTCTTGGACCACTCGCCGGGCTCGCACTCTTTCGGAGGCGCGCGTGAGCAACGATCTCCTAAGCACTGACCTGGTGTCCCTCGCGATCCTCGGCGGGCTTGGCACCTATGCGGCGCGCGCACTGCCGATGTTGGTGCCTGGTATTGATCGCTTGCCGCCCGCTGTTCTTGAGTACCTGCGACTGATTGGTCCAGCGGTGTTGGGTGCGATCGCTGCGGCATCGGTATTTGTGCAGGGTGGTGCGTTCACCGTTGGCCCCGAGGCGGTCGCCGTGTTCGCTGGCGCCGCCGTGGGGCGCTGGCGCGGCAACTTGCTGTTGGGCATGGTGGTGTCGGTGCTCGTGGTGCTGACGCTGCGCGCTACCCTTGGCGCATGATCGACCTGAACGGGATCCAACTACGGAATCGTTTGGTCACCAGTTCCAGTCTGCTTGGATACGGCGCGCCAAAGGGCCGCTTCGCCATCACTGGTCTCTCACCGCTCGCCAACTTCGTTGATCTGCGCCGCTTCGGCGCCGTCACCGTCCGCACCGTAACGGAGCAACCGCGCGAAGGGCACTTCACGCTGCGAGAGTCGTGGGGGGTTACGGAACTACCGGAGTTCTTCCGCCTTTATCGTGGTGCACTGCAGGAGGCCGACGGCGGCTGGCTGAATGCGTTCGGCTGGTCGAACATTGGGATTGAGCGCTACTTTGATGAGTACTTCCCGCGCACCAGCGCGCAGAACCGCATCCTCTCGCTTGGCGGCTTTAGTGCGGATGAGTTCTCTTCACTCGTGGAGACGGTGAATCGCCG
>JBDLWN010000036.1:0-16235 GCA_039804225.1 Chloroflexota bacterium | reverse complement strand
GATCCCACCGCGGCTGAAAACGTTCTCATCCTGGCTGCGACCGCCGCCAGCGATGCCGCGGCCCGTCTCACCGCTGCGTTACGCGAACTCGCCGAGGCGGAAGCCAACGCCGCTGCCAGTCGCGCAGCCGTTGGAGAGAGCGAGCGTGCCGCTCGCGCCGCAGAGGCGGAGGCGGCGTCCCTTTCGGGACGACTCGCCGCACTTGAATCGCGCCGTACAGCCCTACAGGCGCGTGCGTTGTCGAAGGCGGCACATGCGATTGGCGGGCGAAGCCTGCTGGCGGGCGTAGAACTACGCGAAGAGGGTCGCACCGCCGTTCTTGCCGCACTCGGAGCGTTGGCACGTGGCTTCGTTGTTGATCAGCGTGGCGCAAGTCTGCTCGACGACGAACAGGGGGCTCTCCTCATTGATGGTGCTGACGCTATGAGCGCAGCGACCCACCCGACACTCCCTTCTTTGAACAACGAGGTTGTAAGTGATCCCGATGGGCTACTTGGACGTCTGCTGGCAAGCGTCTTTGTTGCGCCGAGCGTCGCTGCCGCGTTAAGCGCCCTCGCCGATCTCCCTCTTGGCGGCACGATCGTCACGCGCGCCGGCGCCGTCGTCCGCCATGGCGGTGTGATCATTCGTGAAACAGAACCAGAGGATGCACTCGTTGACTCAGAGATCAGTCGGGCCGCCGCAGCAACGGAGCGGCTCCGGGCCAGTGCCGCGGCCCTGCGAAGTGAAGCCACTTTTGCAGCGGGCAGCCTTACTGCGGCTGAAGCACGACTCGCGCAGGGGCGAGATGCCGAGGTTGGCGCACGTGCAGCGCTGCGTGCTGCTGAATCGGCACGTGCTGAGGCGGAGCGCCGCCGTGACGCCGTTCGCCGAAGCACATCAGAGCGCGCTGAACGAATCAGTCGCCTTGATGCCGCCGTCAACGCCGCTCAGGCGCGACTCAATGAAATTGCCCTTACCCCTGAGCAAGCTGTCGCCACCGACGCTGCAACCCAGTGGCGATCTCGCGTCGAAGAGTTGGTCGCCCGGCGCGTGGACCTCGCAACTGCCGTAGAAAGAGATCGAGCGGCTCTACGGACCTGGGAGCTGGCGCGCGCACGTGGTGATGCCACCGTTGCCGGAGCCTCGGCCCGAATCGCGCGGGCCGCAGAGGAGCGTGGCGCCCTGGAGACGCGCGTTGCGAATCTCCGCGCCCAGCTTGCCGAGCAGTCTGGTCTCGCAACAGCAGCCCGAGCCACAGCAACGCAGCGTGAAGAGAGCGTGCAGGCGAAGGCGGCCCTGCAGGTTGAGATTGAGAGCGAGATTGCAACAGACGAAGAGGCGAAGCGTGGTCTCCGCGCGCGTGAGCAACAGCTCGACGAGGCACTGCGCCCGCTGGAGCGCGACGGTCAGGCCATTGAGTTTGAGCGCGAGCGGTTCATCGAAGAGCTAAGTGGCGATCTCGCCGCCTTCGGCCGCCGCCTCTCTGAAGACGCTCGTTTGGCCGTCGGCATCCCATCTGTGCTCCGCACTGCTGCACCAACCGATGACGCCGAAGCTCCAGCTGAAGGGGAGACGGCTGCACGTGAGGGGCTCGCCCGTCAGCAGGCGGCCGCTCTCGTTGAATATTGGGAAGGGCAACACGCCGCTAGCGCCGCAACGACGCTAGCTGCACCTGACCCGGAAGAGCTCCGAGCGCTGGAGCGGCTGCGGCGCAAGATTGGGCCACTTGAGGCTGGCGGTGCCAGCATCGTGATGGAGCATCAGGAGCTTCGCGACCGCCTGGAATCGCTTGAAATTCAGACGCGCGATCTTGATGGTGCAATCGAGAAGGCAGCGACCCTCATGCGAGAGCTGGATCAGCTCGTTGAGTCAACCTTTACCGAGCAGTTCGCCGCGCTGCAGACGACTTTTGCTGCAAATTTCCAGCTCCTCTTTGGTGGCGGGGATGCGCAGCTCCGCCTTGCAGACGACGGCGAGTCGCGTCGCCCAGGAGTTGAAATTGACGCGCGGCCGCCCCTCAAGCGCCGCCAGCAGCTCTCCCTTCTCTCGGGTGGAGAGCGTGCACTCACCGGCGTAGCGCTTCTGCTCGGCATGTTGGCGGTTCGCCCTCTCCCGTTTGTTGTTCTTGACGAGGTTGATGCCGCTCTCGACGAGGCAAATGTGACGCGCTTCGGCGATGCCATCCGCGAGTTGAGTGAGCGCACACAGGTTGTGGTGATCACCCACAACCGGGGTACGGTCGAAGTTGCTGACAGCCTCTGGGGCGTTACCGTTGGCGAAGATGCGGCAAGCCGGGTCTTCGGATTACGTCTCGATGAGGCGAAGCGCATTGCCGAACAGGCCCGCGCCGAGCGTGAGGCGGCGCGTTGAAACTCGCCTTCTGGCGAAAGAGCTCTCCTGACGATGAGAAGCGTGTGGCCGAAGCCACCACACCAGCCGTCAACCCTTTCGCCAAAGTTCTCCGTCGATTCACTGCTCCAGAACCGAACTGGCGCGAACTGGAAGAGGCACTCCTTGCCAGTGACGTCGGACTGGCTGCGACGAACGCGCTCATCCAGGCGGCCCGCGATGGCGACGGAGCGAGTGGACCTGCGCGGATACGGGCCGCTGCGTTGAGCCTGCTCGGTGACGATTCAATCAACCTGCACGATGACGCGGACGTTGTATTACTGGTTGGTGTCAACGGAGTCGGCAAGACCACAACTGCCGCGAAGCTCGCATCAAGAGCGAAAGGCGCTGGGCTCTCGCCCCTCCTGGTTGCTGCCGATACCTTTCGCGCGGCGGCGATCGATCAGTTGCGGGCGCTTGGCGTGCGCGAAGGGGTTGAGGTAGTTGAGGGGCGCCCAGGTGGTGATCCTGCCGCTGCAATTCATGATGCGCTGACGCTGGCGGCTGCACGTGATTTCTCCCCCGTGATCATCGACACCGCCGGCCGCATGCAGACCCGAAGCGGACTAATGGACGAACTCGCCAAGATTCGAAGGGTGGTAACGAAGGTTGCCCCAACCCGCACCGTTGAAGTGCTGCTCGTGTTGGATGGCACGGCGGGGCAGAACGGCCTCGCGCAAGCTCGGGGATTTGATGCATCAGCGGGAGTTGACGGCATCGTATTGACGAAGCTCGATAGCGGTGCCCGCGGTGGGGTAGCCCTAGCCGTGCGCCGAGATCTTGGCCTGCCGATTCGTTGGATTGGGACGGGCGAGCGGGCCACCGACCTAGTGCCATTTGTGGCAGAGGCGTATGTGGATGGTCTCTTAGGCGGGTCTTCGCTCTCCTGAGCTGGGGATCTCTGCGATTGATTGAATAGCCCCTAGTCGAGAGAGTGCGACAAAGAGACCGACGCCAATGGAGGCGCCACCACCTACGAGGAGCGCCACACCACTGCCAGCCACTGAGCTACCGATCACTCCGCCGAGGATGATCCCCATGAGTCGACCGAGTAGCCCGACACCATCATTCGCGGCGTTCGCGCGCCCCTGGAACGCGGCAGGGAGGACGCGCCCACGAATCGCCGCCTGGTTTGCCTCCCACACCGTCTCGAATCCATCACTGAGCAGTTGGTGTCCAACAAGCATCGCGAACCCAACTATGGTCGCTCCCGGTGCGAGGGGGACAAGCACGAGGCCGATCCCGACGATCACCAAGCTAAGTGAGATTGCTCGACCAACGCCAAAAAACTGCGAAATGCGTTCGGTGAAGACGCCACCAAGGAACGAGGCGATACCGCCTGTTGCAATCACTAGTCCGATTGCTTCAGGACCGAGGCCGAGTCCATTGGTGACATAGAGCAGGTAGGAGGAGCGGAAGAGACCAAAATAGAGGCCGATCACAAACGTCGAAATCAACAGTGGTCGCATCAGTACCACAGACCAGGTCTTTTTTAGGCCGTCGGAGAGCTCCCGGAAGAAGCTGGCACGCGCCGACGCTGGTGGCAGCTTCGGTTCAGCTACACGGAGGAACCCGATCAGCACTGCCGAGAAGACGTAGGTAAGCGCGTCAATGCCAATCGCTACAGGTCCGCCGAATGCACCAATGAGTAGTCCCGCTGAACCGAACCCAAAGAACTCTGCTGCGCCACGAATACCCAGCGTTCGCGCTAGCACCGCGCGCAGCGCTGATGAGTTCACGAGGCCAGCAAAGTAGCTCCGCTCAGCAATATCAAATGTCGTGGCGCACATGCCTGTAAGGGCGCTCACTGCGATCAGGTGGGGGAGGGTGACCCCATCGAAGAGAGCGGCAGCGAGTGGGATCGTGCCGAGCAGCAGTGCCCGCAGCAGGTCCGTCGCGATTAGAACGGGCTTCCGTGGAAGGCGATCAATCCAGACTCCCGCGAACTGGCTTACCAGCGCCCCAGCGATGAGGTCTACAGCGGCAAGGGCGGCCGCCTCCGCTGCGTTGATGCCGAGGCCGATGATGGCAAGGAGGGGGAGTGCGGCGCGGGTGATGAATGAGCCGTAGGTCGAGATAGCCTGCGCGCTGGTCAGAAGGTTGACGTCGCCGCGCACGAGCGGGGGCAGCCCTTGGATTGCGCCCTGCCCCTTCTGGGTCTCCTTTTGAGCAGCCATGGCGCGAGCGTACACTCTAGGTATGTTTGACGCGCTCGGTAGCAGTCTTCGCGCCTCACTTCGTCGCCTCACGGGGAGCGGTCGCATCAGCGCCGCCGATCTTGAGGCGGGCCTTGCCGACATTCGCACCTCGTTGCTTGGTGCCGACGTTGCGATGCCGGTTGTTGCACAGCTGCTTGAACGTATCGGCGATCGGGCACGTGCCAGTGAGATAGTTGGTGGTCTCGGCGCGGGCGAACGCATGCTCGGCATCTTGCACAGTGCGCTAACGGAAACGCTCGGTGGCTCAGGTCGCGACCTCGATCTACGCGAACGTCCAGCAACCATCCTCCTGCTCGGGCTGCAAGGTGCGGGGAAGACTACGACCGCGGCAAAGCTTGCCTATCGCTTGGCGAAAGATGGTCGCCGCCCGATGCTTGTCGCTGCCGACCCACGTCGACCTGCAGCGGCAGAGCAGCTCGCAACATTAGCGACCACCATCAAGGTGCCAATGCATCGTGAACCGGTCGGCACTCCAGTGGCAGAGATCGGAACACGCGCCATTGCCGCAGCCCGACGTCTCGGCCTCGACGTGGTGATTATCGACAGCTCAGGGCGGACCACGCTCGATGATGAGCTACTTGAGGAGTTGCGCGACCTTCGCGATGCAACTAAGCCGCGAGAGCGGCTCTTGGTTCTTGATGCCGCCACAGGACAGTCGGCGCTGGCTATTGCAGAAGGATTCAAAGCGGTCGCGGAGCCGACAGGACTCATTCTCTCCAAGTTGGACGGCGATGCTCGCGGTGGTGCTGCACTTTCCATCGCTGGTGGCGCAGGGATCCCAGTGGTGTATGTGGGCACCGGTGAGCGCTCCGATGCGCTGGAGCGATTCCACCCCGAACGCATCGCCAACCGCATTCTCGACATGGGTGACCTGGCAACGCTGGCGGAGCGGGTACGCGACGCCGAGATCGGACCGGCGGCTGGCCCCGATGCCGAGGTACGCGCGAAGGCGGCAGAGGCGCGCGCACTGCGCGGCGGGATGACATTCGACGATCTTCTCGGCCAGCTCCGCCAGATGTCGTCTCTCGGGCCGATCGGCCAGGTCGTCAAGATGATTCCCGGCATGGGGGGGATGGCCGAACAGGCGGAGGCTGCTGTGGCGAGTGGCGAGTTAAAGCGCACCGAGGCGATCATCCTCTCGATGACCCCAGCGGAGCGACGCGACCCAGCCCTCTTAACCCTGCCACGTCGCCGCCGGATTGCCGCAGGGGCGGGGCGAGCAATCGAAGAGGTCAATCGGCTGGTGAAGCGATTGGAAGAGATGCGAACCCTGATGCGACGGGCCGGCGGTGGTGATCCGAGTCGGCTGATGGGCGGTGGGGCGGGACTCCCTGGCAAGCACGCGGGCGGGCGGATCCCCCCGAAGGCGGCGAAGCGGGAGAAGCGGGCGAAAAAGGGCGGTAAACGGCGCTAATTCACGGGGAGAGATGCGCCCGAGCCGCTGAGCGGCTAGGATTCTCGTACTGACCCCCTGGCAACGCCAGGGCCACCAGCCGCTCCGGAAGGGGCGGCGCCTCGGAGGATGCATCAGGGATGAGTGTTCGGATCCGTTTGACCCGCGTGGGCGCATCTAAGCAGCCGTCGTATCGCGTGGTTGCCACTGATCGCCGCTCGCCACGAGATGGTCGCTCGCTAGAAATTCTTGGCCACTACAACCCACGCACCGAGCCAATGACGCTCGTGCTTGATCTCGCCAAGGTTGATGCCTGGATTGCCAAGGGCGCACAGCCATCTGACGTTGTCGGCAAGTTGATCACCAAGGCGCGCGCTGGTGGAACCTCCGCGGGCGGCAAGACGCTGGCGAAGGCTGCAACACCTGGCTATACCAAGCCTGGCACGCGCCCAGTTGTCGAAGAGCCGACAGTGGTTGTTGAAGCCGCGCCAGAGGCTGCTGTTGAGGCGACTGCTGATGCGCCAGCTCCTGAGGCCGCTCCTGTTGAAGATGCACCTGTCGCTGAAGCGGCACCAGCAGATGCGGCACCAGCCGCTGAGGAGGCGTAAGTGGCAGCAGCGCAGCTCGTTGAGTACGTCGCGAAGTCGCTTGCCGACAATCCAGACGGCGTCAGCGTTGAGGTAGAAGAGGATGGCGACGCCATCATCTTGCGCCTCGTCGTCGATGAAGAGGATATGGGCCGTGTCATCGGACGCAACGGCAGCATTGCCAAGGCAATGCGCAGCCTGTTGAAGGTTGTCTCAAATCGCACCGGAGAGAACTACGTCCTCGAAATCGGCTGAGACGACGACGCACCTGCGCGTTGCGCAAGTGCGCGGTGTTCGCGGTCTTGATGGCACCCTTCGCCTCGAGGTACTGACTGACCTTCCAGAGCAACGCTTTCTCCCTGGCGCGCGCCTCTGCGTTGAAGGTGCTGAGCGCATCCTCACGTTGCTTGAAGTGACCCCAGGCTCTCCCGGGCTTTTCGCTCGCTTCGGCGAAGTGCAGAGTCGACTGGCGGGCGAACGACTTGTAGGTGCCTACCTCACAATTCCGGCTGCAGAGATACAGGTGCCAACTGACCGTGTGCTCTGGGATGAGGTGATTGGCGTGACGGTGCGCGACCCCCAGGGTGAAATCATTGGAGAGATTCGTGATCTCTATCGCGCCGGTGGCGCCGAGGTCTACGTCGTACATACGCCAGACGGGGGAGAGATTGATTTACCCGCCGTTGCTGCGGTAATCGTGGAATTTGCGCCGCGCGACGGGCGCATCGTCGCCGATCTCACTGGCTCCGAGCTCACGGTTCGTGCAGCGAAGAAAGCTCGTCGGCGTGGACCCCAGAAGACTCCGGGCAGCGTTGCCTCGCTGCGTGCCGCAAAGGCTTCCCATCGCCCGAAGAACAGCGCTGCGAAGCGTGCCGCTGGCGACGAATGAGTGAGGAGTCCAAACCAGTGCTGAAGATCGACGTGATTTCGCTCTTCCCAGAAACGATCATGTCGGCCCTCTCCGCCAGCATCCCTGCGCGTGCCCTCGAGCGGGGCTTGGCCACGCTGACCTGCCATGACCTGCGTACTTGGGGAATCGGGAAGCACCGCTCGGTTGACGATGAGCCATATGGCGGTGGGGCAGGGATGCTCTTGCGTCCAGAGCCGCTCGTCGATGCAATTGAAGCGCTGCGTAGGTCAGACTCGACCGTCATCCTCTTTGACGCAGGCGGCGAACGACTACGACAGCCGCGCGTTCGAGCGCTCGCAGCCGCCTCTCACCTGATCATCATCTGCGGTCGCTACGAGGGGGTTGATGACCGCGTTCGTGCCTACGTTGACCTGGAGCTAAGCCTCGGCGACTTCGTCCTCTCCGGCGGCGAGCCAGCGGCAATCGTCCTTTGTGATGCAGTCCTGCGCCTCGTCCCTGGTGCTATCGATGCCGCATCGCTCTCGGAGGAGTCCTTCTCCGGCGAACTCCTTGAGTATCCTCAGTTCACCCGGCCCGCCGAGTTCCGAGGGGTAGGGGTACCGGAGATCCTCCTCTCAGGGAACCACGCGGGGGTCGCCGCCTGGCGGCGTGAAGAGGCGGTCCGCCGCACCCAGCGCCAGCGCCCTGACCTCGCCAAGCCCACGAAGGGGAGCGAAGGCTCTTGAGGTGAGCCCCCAGAGGGCCTGTGCTATTCTCACCGCCCGCGCCGACAGGTTCTGTCGGCCACCACGGAGACTAACCATGGATTTGATCCGCACGCTGACCAACGCCCAGATGAAGAGTGATCTCCCGGACATCAAGACCGGCGACACCGTCAAGGTGTCGGCAAAGGTGGTTGAAGGGAACCGAGAGCGAATTCAGGTATTTGAGGGCACCGTAATGCGCCTGCGCGGCGGCGGACTCGGTTTGAACATCACCGTTCGACGAATCGCCTCAGGTGTTGGCGTTGAGCGAACGTTCAAGGTGCACAGCCCACGCATCGAGAAGATTGAAGTCGTCCGACACGGTGTATCCAACCGGGCGCAGCTCTACTTCCTGCGCGATCGCGTTGGTAAGCAGTCGTCGCTCCGAGAGCGCCGCGATAGCGCCACCGACATTGCGAAGAACGAAGTTAAGGCCGCCGCAAAGAAGGCGAGCAAGGACGAGGCAGACGCCGTGCTTGCCGCCGCCGCTGCCGTCGTTGCAGCCGAAGAGGCCGTAGTGGCCGCCGCTGCAACGACAGCCGCCGCCGAAGAGGCTTCCGCAGTGGCAGCTGCGGCCGAGGTTGTCGCCGAGGCTCCTTCCGCGGAAGGTAGCGCTGTGAGTGCTGACGTAGCGACCGATGAGAGCGCACCTGTTGAGGCGCCAATTGCTGAGGCATCGGAGAAGGCTCCGGAGTGAGCGACTTGCGGCCCACGAGTGGTCGCACATTGCCAACTCGCGAACTCGAGCTACGCCACGGACATCCCGACCGTGCCGTAATTGGCATTGATGAGGTTGGTCTCGCACCACTTGCCGGACCCGTCGTTGCCTGCGCCATTCTGATGCCCGCAGGAGATCCGATCTCTGGCGTTCGTGATTCAAAGATGCTGACCCCAGCACGTCGTGTCGCCCTGGCGCAGCAGATTCGAGAGGTCGCTGTGGCCATCGGGATCGGTGCCGCATCAGCGCGAGAGGTGGAGCGCATCAATCCGCGTGCGGCTTCGCATCGTGCAATGGCGCGTGCCGTCGCGCAGCTATCCCGGAGAAGGGGAGCGGCGCCAGACTTTGCCCTCGTTGACGGGAGCAGCGCACGCGAGCTCCGCGACCTGATCGGGCCCCACGCGACCGTCGTTCGCGGCGATCAGTCGGTGTACGCGATCGCCTGCGCCTCGATTGTTGCAAAGGTGCTTCGTGACAAGCTCATGGCTGAACTCGCACACCGCTACCCAGGCTACGGCTGGGAATCTAATGTGGGGTATCCAGCCCCCGTACACCTTGCCGCCCTTGATGCACTCGGCGTGACGCCACACCATCGCCGCACCTACGCCCCGGTTGCAGCGCGCATCGGCCAACTGTCCCGTAGCTAACTCCGCGGGAACGCCACTGGTACTGCGGTGATGCGAGCCTCTGCTGGTGGCAATTAGTTCTGCGCAGCGGGCACTCGTCGGGCGTGAGGCGGAAGTACTAGCGGCGCGCTCTCTATCGTGCAGTGGCTGGATGATCCTTTCGCGGAACTTGCGCCTTGGTCGACTTGAGGTGGACCTGCTTGCGCGAGACCCACGCGGCTCCCTCGTTGCCATTGAGGTGCGCCGACGAGCCTGCGTGGGTGCTGCCGCGCCAGCAGAGCTCTTAGGGGCACGTAAGATGCGCGCGCTGCGGCGGCAACGCGCCTACCTCCCCGAGGGGTGCCGCATCGACCTTCTGCTCGTCCTCGGCAGCCCCGGACGCGAGCAACTTCGCCTCGTTCGAGGGGTCGCCTAGGGGCTCGGCGCCCCGTGCTAGGATTCCCAGGCGTCCGGATCGGACGGCCGCCCCCGCAAGGGAGCGAAATACGCACGCGGAACCAGACGCCCCACTACGGTGGCCCTTCGGGGTCGTGAAGGCGTCCCGCGGTGGAATAACCGTGCAAGGAGAACTATGGCACCAGTAACCATGCGCGACCTTCTTGAGGTCGGAGCCCACTTCGGGCACCAGACACGTCGATGGAATCCCAAGATGGCGCCGTTTATCTACGCGCAGCGCAACGGGATCCACATCCTTGACCTCGCCAAGAGCGCGAAGCACCTGCAGATTGCCCTCGACGCCGTCCGCGACGCGAGTGCAAACGGAGAGACCATTCTCTTTGTCGGCACCAAGAAGCAGGCACAAGCGCCAATTCAAGAAGAGGCGACCCGCGCCGGTCAGCCATACGTCATCAAGCGCTGGCTCGGCGGCATGCTCACAAACTTCACAACGATCCGAAAGCGCCTGACCCTCATGGAGCAGCTTGAGGCTCGTGAGCAGGCTGGCGAATTCGACATCATGTCGAAGAAGGAGGCCTCGAAGCTTGGCGACAAACTTGAGAAGCTTCGCGGCGCCCTCGGCGGCATGCGTCGTTTGCGCAAGGCACCAGGAATGGTCTTCATCATTGACCCAAGCCGCGAAACCCTTGCTGCGATTGAGGCGAACAAGCTCGGCATCCCTGTTGTTGGCACCGCCGACACCAACGTTGATCCGGATCTCTTGAACTTCCCGATCCCTGTGAACGACGACGCGATCAAATGCATTCGCTTGATCTGCACCGCCGTTGCTGATGCGGTGATTGAAGGGGCTGCGATTCGGGCCGCGCGTCTCCCAGAACTCGAGGCCCAAGAGGCTGCAGCAGCTGCCGCAGAGATCGCCGCAGATGCACCTGAGGCCTCCGATGTGCAGGACGACCTGGTTGCTGCGCTCAGTGCCACCGGCACGTTGAGCTTCTCGCCTGACGAGGAGCCAATGCCCGCCGCCGACACCACCCCAGCAGTGTAAGGAGGCGATCATGGCGATTAGCGCAGAGGCGGTACGAGACCTACGCGAGCGCACGGGCGCTGGCATGATGGATTGCAAGCGCGCTCTCGAAGAGTGCGGTGGCGATGTTGAGAAGGCGGTCTTGGCACTTCGTGAGGCTGGTCTTGCCGCCGCCGCGAAGAAGGCGGGCCGAGATGCACGGGAGGGACTCGTCTCCTCGTACATCCACACGGGCGGCCGAGTTGGCGTCCTGCTTGAAGTGAATTGCGAAACCGACTTCGTTGCGCGCAATGAGCAATTTCAAAAGCTAGTGAAAGACATCGCAATGCAGATTGCCGGACTTCATCCGCTCTATGTGAGCCAAGACCAGATCCCAGCTGCAGCCCTTGAGGCGAAGCGCACTGCGCTCCTTGAAGATGAGGCGCTTGCTAAGAAGCCAGAGGCGATTCGCGCCCAGATCGTTGAGGGCCAGCTGCGCAAGTGGTTTGAAGAGGTCTGCCTTCTTGATCAGCCATTCCGCGACGGCGAAGAGACCGTAGGCCAGTTGATCACGAACGCGATTGCTACGATCGGCGAGAACATCCGAGTCAGGCGCTTCGTGCGTTACGCACTCGGCGAGGAGCTGTAGGCCCCACATGATTGGGGCGGTGGAGGCGGCATGACCGAAACCACACGCTATCAGCGGATTCTGTTGAAGCTCTCAGGGGAGGCTCTCCTTGGGAAGCTTGAGTACGGCGTTGATCCCGCAGTCGTCGCGTTTGTTGCCGAACAGGTGAAGGCAGTGACGGCACTCGGCGTTCAGGTAGGCATCGTCGTCGGTGGCGGTAACATCTTCCGCGGCATGGCCGCCGCAACCGCTACCGGCATGGATCGCGCGACGGCCGACTACATCGGCATGCTCGCAACGGCGATGAACGGCCTTGCCCTGCAAGACGCACTTGAACGTGCGTGCGTGCCAACACGCGTGATGACCGCGATCGACATGAATGAGGTCGCGGAGCCATACATTCGCCGACGCGCGGTACGCCACCTGGAGAAGGGGCGCGTGGTCGTTTTCGTCGCCGGAACCGGGAATCCGTACTTCACCACCGATACAGCCGCTGCACTACGCGCCGTAGAAATTGGTGCCGAGGTTGTGCTGAAAGCCACCAAGGTGGATGGGGTCTACGACAAGGATCCGGTGAAGCATCCTGACGCGAAGCGCTATCCAGCGATTACCTACGGGCAGGTGCTGGTGGACGGCTTGCGCGTACTTGACGCCGCTGCAGTTTCTCTCTGCATGGAGAATGACCTTCCGATCGTGGTCTTTGACCTTGACGCGCACGAGAATATTCTTAAGGCGGTGCGCGGTGAGTCCGTCGGCACGCTGATCAGCAAGGGGGGTACGCGATGAGTGGCACAGCAACGGAGCGCATGAACAAGGCGATCGAGGCGTTTAGCAAAGATCTCGGTGGCTTCCGTACCGGTCGAGCCAGCGCCTCACTCGTTGAGCGCGTCGTCGTTGAACACTATGGCGCGATGACGCCACTCAACCAGATGGCGGGGATCAGCGTTCCCGAGAACTCACTGCTCGTGATCCAACCGTGGGACAAGACGGCGATTCCAGCTATTGAGAAGGCGCTGAACAACGCCCAGCTCGGCATGACCCCAGCCGTGGACGGTGGCGTCATTCGGCTCCGAGTGCCTGCGATGACCGAAGAGCGCCGCAAGGACCTCGTGAAGCAGATGGGGAAGCGCGCCGAAGAGGCTCGCGTCGAGATCCGCAATGTGCGACGCGACGAGCAAGAGGCGGTGAAGAAGGCGGAAAAGGCAAAGGAGATTGGCGAAGACGACGCCCGTCGACAGCTGGAGACGCTTCAGAAGCTGACGGATGGAAAGATTGCCGAGATCGATAAGTTGACCGCTGCGAAGGAGCGTGAGGTTCTCGAAGGGTGACCGACGCCGACATTCGGCGGCCAGCTGACGCGCAGCCGCTGGTGCACAGCACCCCGCCCACCGAAGGCGGACCGAGCCATGTCGCTATCATCATGGACGGGAATCGCCGATGGGCACGCGCCCGGAACCTGGATGAGTTCGAAGGCCACATCGCTGGCACAGAGGCTCTGCGGACCGTCCTCAAGCACGCAGTCCAGATCGGTATCCCCCATCTAACGATCTATGCATTCAGCCGTGAGAACTGGGCTCGCAGCGACAGAGAGGTTGCGCAGCTTTTTACTCTGCTGGCCAAAGTGATTGATGACGAAACCCCTGAGTTGCTGCAGCAAGGGGTTGCCGTACGCTTCCTTGGTCGGCTCGCCGAATTGCCAAGGATGGCGCAGGAGCGCATCACGGCAGCGTGTGCAAAGACAGCGGGCGGAACCAAGCTCCAGCTAGGTGTGGCCTTCAACTACGGTAGTCGGACTGAGATCGTCGATGCAATTCGAACTATTGTCACCGCCGGTCACGCTCCTGAAAGCATTGATGAGTCGACGGTTGCAAACGCGCTCTACACGGCCGGAACACCAGATCCAGACCTCGTGATTCGGACGGGCGGAGAGGAGCGCCTATCTAACTTCTTGCTTTGGCAGAGTGCATATGCAGAGATTGTGACAACGGCGACACTGTGGCCAGATTTCAGTTCTGCGGACCTTGATGCGGCGATCGCAATCTATTCGCAGCGTATTCGGCGGTTTGGGCGATGAGCAGTGGAGCGCTGATGCAGCGGGCGATCGGCTCCCTCTTGATCCTCCCAGTGGCTGCTGTTGCGCTCTTCCCGCCAATCGGCACGCTCGCGGTAACCGTTCTCCTCATCGCTCTCGCTGCACGAGAGGCGGCAAAGATCCTCACGAAGGTGCTTGGTGGTGCCTCCGCGTTTTGGATCAGCGTCATTTTGATCAGCCCGCTCTTCGTCGGAATCTCACCCGCTTTCGGTGCCGTACTTACGATCACAACGCTGCTGATCTTTGTGGGCACGGTGATTCGCCGTGCAGTACGCGCGACAGAGAAGAGGCTGGAGCCTGAGCTGCGACTCCTGCTTGGAACGATGGCTGCCGTCATTTGGCTCAGCCCACTCACGCTGCTTCCGCTGCTCGCCTCACTTGATCCGCTTGATCGAGGTGCCCCAGCACGTTGGATCATTTGGCTCCTGGCTATCGTTTGGACGGCAGATAGTGCTGCGTATCTTGTGGGGCGAACCATCGGTCGACGCAAGTTGGCGCCGGTTCTCTCGCCGCGCAAGAGTCTTGAAGGCTTCGTCGGCGGCATTCTGGTTGCCGGAGCCGTTGGCGCGCTCATCGCCGGACCGCTCTTCACGCTCGGCACCCCAGAAGAGGTGCGCCCTCTCTGGGGCCTGGTCTGGGGGTTGATCATCGCCACTGCCGCCGAGGCGGGCGACCTACTTGAATCGCTCTTCAAGCGTGTTGCGGGGGCGGAGAGTGCTTCCAATCTGATCCCAGGACACGGTGGTGTTCTCGATCGCATTGATAGCTTGCTACTTGCAGCCCCTGTGACGCTCATCGCCGCGCTCGCTCTACGAGGGTAGCGTGAGCCGTATCCGCATTGCTCTGCTTGGCGCGAGCGGGTCGATCGGCCTACAGGCCGCTAACGTCATTGCGCAGCATCCTGAGCAGTTTGAACTTGTTGCACTCGCATCAGGGCGAGGTGGAGATCAGCATGGTGCTCTGATCTCCGCGCATCCGAAGGCGCGTAGCCTTCTCGCGGGAAGTGCTGATGACCTACGTTCGCTGGTTCTTGATGTTGCGCCTGACATTGCATTAATCGCCACCACCGGCGTGATAGGGCTCGCCGCAACGGTCGCTGCACTTGAGGCCGGCGCTGCGGTGGCGATTGCAAACAAGGAGACGATCGTTGCTGGCGGTGATGTGGTGATGCGCGCTGCTCGCGCAGCTGCCGAGCGCCGGGGGAGCGATGTGCTGGAGCGCCTCCGCCCCGTCGACTCAGAGCACTCGGCCCTCTGGCAGTGCCTCGCTGGGGAGTCGCTGGATCGCGTGCGATCACTCTGGCTAACGGCGAGTGGCGGACCGCTGCGGGATGCATCTGCTGCTGAGATTGCGGCCGCACTTCCTGCTGCGGCGCTCAAGCACCCGACTTGGAACATGGGGGCGAAGATCACCATCGATTCGGCAACGCTCGTGAACAAGGGACTTGAAACGATTGAGGCGCACCGACTCTTCTCCGTGCCCATGGAACGGGTCAAGATCCTGGTCCACCCGCAGAGCGTTGTTCACGGTTTGGTGGAGTTCGTTGACGGCTCGACGAAGGCGCAGATGGGGAGCCCAGATATGCGCGGACCGATCGGGTATGCCCTCGGCTATCCTTCGCGTATGGCTGCAACAACCCCGAACGTGGACCTCGCCTCACAGGGATCACTCACGTTTGCTGCACCCGATCTGACCCGCTTCCCCGGGCTGGCGATTGCCTTAGAGGCCGGTAGAGCAGGTGGCGCCGCTCCTGGCGCGTTGATTGCTGCAGACGGGGTAGCTGTCGACCGATTCCTTGCTGGGGACTTCCCGCTGGGCGGCATCCCACATCTGCTGCGCGACGCAGTGGAGCAATTTGGCACTCGTCCCGCTCCAGCGAGCGTTGAGGATGTGATTGACCTACATGAAGAGGTGACACAGTTCGCAGTGCGATGGAGTGGGGCCGCCTGATGGAAATTTTGACCGGCATCGCCGGACCAGTGCTTGTTTTCGTGCTCCTTGTGGTGCCACTCATTGTGGTGCACGAGCTGGGCCATCTCGTTGTCGCGCGCATTCGGGGCATTGACGTTCCAGAGTTCGGCATCGGCTTCCCACCACGTCTCTTCACGCTGCTTCGTGGTCGACGCACCGAACTGACGATCAACGCCCTTCCCCTCGGTGGCTTTGTGCGCATGGCCGGCAGTGAAGAGGGTGATACCAACCCTGCAGGCTGGGAGCGCGCCTCCCTCACCTCGAAGGTGCTGGTGATGGTTGCGGGGGTCGCGATGAACATCGTGGTCGCATTCCTGCTGATGCTGATCCTTTCTGGCCCACTCGCTGAGCGAGCCAGCATTTTGCTGGCCTCTGTGCAGCCAAACTCTCCAGCAGCCTCAGCGGGTCTACTCCCGGGGGATCGCATCGTCGGCCTTGAGGGAGAAACTTTTGATCGTTTTGAATCGCCACTACGAAGCCTCCCTGAACGCGCAGGGGAGACCGTGCTCATCTCGGTGGAAACACCTGGCCAAGCAGTACGTGAAATTTCAATCACGCTGAGAACCGCGGAAGAGGCGGCGGGGCAGGGATATATGGGCGTACAGATTGAATCGATTG
>JBDLWN010000035.1:0-2824 GCA_039804225.1 Chloroflexota bacterium | reverse complement strand
CTGAGGTCGCGATCCCCGCGACCGCCCCGCTCACCCGAATAGAACCGATCGTAGCCGCTGAGATCCGCGGAACCTCGATACGAACCTCTGTTTCAGCGCCGCCTCGATTCTGGATAGCGATGTCGCCATCGCCATCTACAAAGCAGCTCCGCCATTCCGGGATCACACCCGCGCGAACCTTCGCGTCGAGGAGACGAGCGAGGAGCGCGGCGGCGCGATCAGCGATCCAACCCTTCCCCACGCCATCAAGATCAAGGCGGAGACCTGCCGGTCGGTGGAGAAGCCCTCCGCGGAGGTGTGCGTGATCGTCGTGTCGCCAGTGTTCAAGTTCGAGACGCCAGTCACGACTGAGTGCTTGCCCTCGTGTCGGAGTGCCAGTCTCTGCCGCGATGCGTTCATCAAGCATTGCAACGTTCACTAGTCCACCAGTCGCCTCCCAGGCATCGGCGGACCAACTTAGTACTGCGGCCATGGTTGGCCCGATACGTACCGTTGAGCCGCTCTCCTCATTCAGGCGCGTGAGCTGCGAGGTGTGGTGCCGTGTGAGGAGTGCGGCCCATCGATCGACTCGAGCGCCAACCTGTTGCAGCACGGTGCGAAGTTCGTGTTCGCTCGCTTCACTCAAGACTTCGGTCAGGGTGACCCGGAATCCGAGATGCCCACCCATTGCGTGTTGCGAGTAATCTACCCAGTCAGCTGGATGGGACGTGTGCCGCTGCAGAGGCTCCAGATCAGCCTCCAGATGGTCGTGTCGGTGGCGGCGTAGGCGCTGGCGTTGGCCGCGGCGTTGGCCGAGGAGTGGCATCGGGAGCCGGTGTCGCGATCGGATCAGGCTTTGGTGTAGCAGCAGGAGTTCCGCCACTGTCTGGCGACGGTTTGACCGCGGCAACCTCACCCGCTTGCTGCACGATGGCACCTGCTGGCGGTGTCTCGCCTGGTTTGAGATAGATGTAAACAACTTTTGGCTTTGGCTTCACCGCGACGACTGTGCTTCCAGGTGTTGGTGACGCCACGACCGTAATCGGATCGAGCTGGACAACCGGAGCGCCTTCTGGGGCAACCTCCCCTGGCGCTAGATACACGTATGCTGGCGAAGCTTTGACCGCGTCACCCGTAGTCGCTGGCTCATCCGTGACGCTCGCGCCATCGAGGCTGAACCCGCCAGTCGCAGACGCCACCATTGGACCGACAATCGTTGCAAGGAGCGCACTGCCGGTTGCCGCGCCAAGTGCCCCCCATGCTCGCTGGAGTGGCTTCGGGTCTGGTCGGCGCTTCTCGGCCGCGGGAGCAAGCGCGCCCTCCTCTACCGGTGCGAGCCCTTCGGATCTATCTTTTGCCATCGTTGCTCTCCTTTGGACTGACGAAACTAGTCGTCATCGCCCTCTTCAGGGCTCTCGTAATGGTCTTCCTCTTCGTCTTCCTCTTCCTCTTCGTCTTCGTCTTCGTATTCATCCTCGTCTTCATACTCATCAATTTCATCTTCGTAGTACTCGTCGCCATCCGCATACGGAGGCATGGACATTGAAGGATCTGGCGAAGCAATCTCTGATGCGGGAGTCGCACCGTCGCTAGTTGGTGCTGGAAGGATCGCAATGACGATCGGATCAACAGAGGCTGTCGCAAAGGGGAGCCCAGAAGCTGCCACTTCGACTACCGGCTGCTCCACATAGATGGTTTCGCCCGTTGCTGGAGCGAACTCATCGCTTGCCGGGTTGGCAGCCAAAATGCCGCTTGTTGAAATTCCGACCGTGAGGGTCGCCGCTGCGGTGATCCCTCCACCAATCAATGAGAGCCAGTTCATGCTCATGTCATCCTCCTTATTGGCCAGGCTTTCTGCCTGCGTTGACCACTATGGGGAGCTCCAATTAGAGCCTCCTGTGAGGTAGATGAGAAGCCTCTAAGGAATCGAGCGTTCACGAGGGGGGCACGAGGTGGTAGGCGATGCGCCCCAGGGGTTGGGTGGGGTGGCCAGAGGGAATTGAACCCTCATCTGCGGCTCCACAAACCGCGGTCCTAACCATTGAACGATGGCCACCATGCCCAGCCGAAGTATGCCGCATCGGCCCTCCCCCTTCACGAGGGAGCGTGGCGGGTCGACACATGGAGGGTAGAATCGTCTGAGAAGGGGAGGGCTCAGATGCAGATCAGGCGTTCGATCCCAGCGGTAGCGCGGATCCCGGCGGCGGAGCACGGTGTGACGCTCGGCGACTTCTTCTTCCCCGTCTTCCTCGGCGAGCGACTCGGGTCGCGGCTGCAAGGGCTCGCCCTCGCGGTGGTCGGCGCGCTGTTCATTGGCGCCGCGGCGCAGGTGGTCATTCCGCTCCCTGGCACCCCAGTCCCGATCACCGGGCAGACGTTCGGTGTCCTCCTGGTCGGCGCGGCACTCGGCGCGCGACGCAGCGTAGCCTCGCTCGGTCTCTATCTGGCGCTCGGTCTCGCCGGCGCGCCACTCTTCAAGTCCGGTGGAAGCGGCATTGAGCAGTTTGCCGTCAGTGGGGCTGACGGCGCGCTCGCGCTTGCGCCAACCGGCGGGTATCTGATCGGCATGCTCTTCGCAGCCTGGATCGTTGGACGACTCGCCGATCTTGGCTGGGATCGCAGCGTGGTCGGGACCGTTGGCGCGATGCTGATCGGCAATCTCATCATCTATGCGTTCGGTGTCAGCTGGCTCGCCGCGGCGTTGCAGATTGGCACAGGTGAGGCGATCAGCAAGGGGGCGACGCCGTTCTTGATTGGTGATGCGATCAAGATCGCGCTCGCCGCGGGGATCTTCCCGAGCGCCTGGTGGTACGTGAACAACGGCCGCAGCGCCGGTCCGCGCTGA
>JBDLWN010000034.1:0-6548 GCA_039804225.1 Chloroflexota bacterium | reverse complement strand
CCCTTCGCTGGTGGCTCGGCAACTGGCGCTCCTTCAGAGGCCCACGCCTCTGCAAGGAGCGCTTCGGCGGCCGCATTGATGAGCGACATCTCACGCGTCGCCTCGGCGGCGCTCTTCGGATCGCCCATAAAACGATCGGGATGATGCTCGCGAGCGAGTTGCCGACGCGCGGCGCGAATATCATCAGCGCCCGCGCCAAGTGGCACGCCGAGCACCTCGTGTGGCGTGCGACGCTTAGTCATCGCGAGGCATCCTCATCGGCTGCGGTGACCGCTGCAGAGACGAGCGCATCTTCGGCCGACATCGTGTCTGCGCCATCGCCGCCACCACGTGCGCTCTCTGGTGCTGGTGCGCCAAGGCTGATGTAATCCGCTACCGCCGCTTCAAGGCCGACGTCGGCACCGGCACGCTCGGAGAGGATCCACTTGTGCTCCAACGCATCGCAGTAGGCCTGCAGCGCGTCGCGACCAGCGGCGAGGTGCGGGCGCAGGCGGACGAGAGTTGGTTCCAACACTTCAGCGCGCCAGCGTGCTGCCACGAGCCCCGTGGCGAGTCGTTCGCCGCTCTGCACCTGCAGCCAGACGCCGTACTCATGCAGATCGTTCAACAAGAGCTGCGCCTGCCCTTCGAGCGCATCAACGCCGGTGAGGCGCAGGAGCTGCTCGGCGTGGAAGCGGCGCGAGGCGATCGCCAGTGAGACCCGCATCCCCTCGCCGCTCGTGACATCGAGGCTCAACTCTTCGACGGCGAAGCCGAGCGCGTTCAGGTCGCGAATTCGGGTGGCGACGGCGCGCCGATCGTTGGCGCGCGCAATGAATGGCCGGTGCAGCTGCGTCCAGAGCGCCGTATAGCGATCGCGCAGCGCAGCCGAGGCGCGCACCGCCGCGTCCGTATCAACCTCGCCGCCACCGAGGGCGGCGGCGGCATCGGCGAGACCGAAGGCCACGTTCTCCACCAGGATGTCGAGGTCGTGCTGGCGCTGCCCATCGCTCAGCTGCTCGTGAAACTCCGCCGTCTCGGCGTCAACGAGATAGGCCTGCAGTCGGTTCCCGTCGCGCTTCAAGAGCGCGTTCGCCAGCGAGCCGTCGCCCCACCAGACGCCGTGCCGGTGCAGGTCAACGAGGAGAACAGCGAGGGCATCGAGGAGGCGCCCCGAGAACTGGCCCGACGTTGCGGCGCCGGGGGTGCTGAGGAGTCGTCGATACTGAATGCTGCCGCGCAGATAGTCGGTGATGATGAAGCCCTCGCCATCACCGCGGTCAACGGCGCCGACGGGCGTTACTGCCGGCATCCCCGCAGTTTCAAGGTGGCGCAGAATTGCGAACTCACGCTCGACCAGTGGCGCTGGGAGCTGCTTGATGGCCAGGAGTCGGCCAGCCACGCGCACGAAGCGCACAAGGTGGCGTGACGGGCCAACTTCGAGTGGCACCAACTCCACCTCGGGGCTCGCCCAGTCGCGCAGCGGCTTCACCCATGGGAGGGCAATCAGCGTCGGTTCAGGGCTGCGTAGAGTGACGTGTGGGGCGATTACAGACATAGAGACCAAGTGTAGCCCCCTCCCCTACGATGAGGGAGAACGAAGGAGGCGCCATGCGCAATCTACTGAAGGCAATCGAGATCTCCCGACCCCTGCTCTGGCTAAACACGTCGATGCCACTGCTCTGGGGTGCGATTGGGTTGCGCGGCGAACTTGTTGCCAGTGATGTCGTCCTCTTCGCCTTCTTCCTCTTTCCGTACAACTACTTCTTGCATGCGCCAAATGATTACTTTGACTTTGAGACCGACGCGCGTAATCCGCGCAAGGGCGGTGTGGAGGGGGCCCTCACGCCGAAACCACTCCTGGCGCGACACGCGGTCATCAGCACGCTGCTGCTCGCCCCGTTCCTGATCTTCGTCGCCGCCACGTATCCGCCACTCACCCTCCTCTCGCTGCTGGTGCTGCTGGTTCTCTCCGCCGGATACAACGCACCACCAACACGGCTAAAGGGGCGCCCCGTTCTCGACTCGCTGACCAACGTGCTCTATGCAATTCCGCTGCAGGTTGGGCTGCATGCGGCCGGGAGCACCAACCTGATTGACGCACCCGTGCTCGTCTTTGCCGCGTGGGGGATCGGCGCCCACGCGCTCACCACCATCACCGATCGCGATGAAGACGCCGCAGCTGGCGTGCGCACCATTGCCGTGCTCCTTGGGCGACGCAACACGGCGCTCTTCGCCGCCGCCTGGTTCGCACTCGTAGGATTCGGCGTCGCCACCATCACCGCAACGCCTGCAGCGGCGTCGCTCGCACTCCCCTACCTCGCCCTCTGCTTCATTGGGCGTGATGCCCGAGGCGAGGCGGGGCGTCGCCTCTATCGCCTCTTCCTCATCGCCAACGTGGCACTTGGTGCCTCGATCACCATGCTCGTCTTGCTGCGCTTCAGCGTTGATGCGGCGATCCCTGCTGGGATCCTGGCGATGGGTGGCACCGCGATCGCCCTCGGCGTCTCCGTCGGCCGCGCCGTTCTGCAGCGCCGATGAGCGGCGCGCCGAAGCGCGTCGTAGTGGTCGGCGCCGGACTCGCCGGACTCGCCACCGCCATCCGCCTCGCCGCTGAAGGCCTGCAGGTCACCGTTGTTGAGCGCGGCACACGCCCTGGCGGCAAGATGGGCCGTCGCGAGATCGGCGACTACCGCTGGGATACTGGCCCCACGATCTTCACCCTCCCTGAACTCTTTGACCAACTCTGGGGCGCCGCGGGCGCGAAGCGCAGCGACGATCTCACGCTGCTCAAAGTAGAGCCGGCGTCGCGCACCTTCTTCGCCGACGGCAGCGTGCTCGAGACCTCGAGCGACCTTGGTAAATTGGCCGCAAGCTTCGGCGCGCTCGATCCGCGCGATGCGGCGGGGATCCCCGCCTTCATGCGCCGCGGCGAGAAGCTCTGGCGCGAACTAGATCAAACCTTCTTCCGACAGTCGCTCAGCCCACTCAGCCTGCTGGCACCGATGTCGTGGCTCGCAGGGATTCGCCTCGATGCCGCAACGCCATATAGCCGCCGCATCAACAGCACCTTCCACGATGAGCGGATTCGCCACGTGATGCGCTACAAGTCGATCTACTTGGGCTCAACGCCGCAGAGCGTGCCTGGTGCCTTCCTCTCAATTCCGTACATTGAAGCGAAGTTCGGCACCTGGCATCCGCAAGGGGGCATGCACGAGGCGCCACTCGCCATGGAGCGGCTCGCCCGTCGTCTTGGCGTGGAGTTCCGCTACGGCACCGACGCGATCGGCAGCATCATCAGTAAGAGGCGCATCAGTGCGCTGCGCGTGGCACCGCGCAGCGACAGCCGCGCACTCGGCAGCGGCCCCGCCGCACCGAACCAGCCAGGAGAGGAGCGGCTCGAGGCGGATGCGGTGCTCTTCAACGCCGACATCGTGCACGCCCACCGCGACCTGATCGGCGACGAGCACCTTGGTCTCATCAGCCGCCGACGCTTCAAGCACATCACCCCGTCGTCAAGCGCCTACATCCTGCACCTGGGGGTGAAGCGCACCTTCCCCGATCTCGCACACCACACCGTCTGGCACCCCGAGAACCCGAACGAGGAGCTCGATCGCATCATTGATTCACCGGTGCCGAGCGGCGACCCCACGCTCTACATCCAGCACGTTGCCGCCACCGACCCAACCGCGAAGCTCGATGGCCGCAGCGCCCTCTACGTGCTGACCCCAGTGCCGCCGCTCAAGGATCGCACCTGGTGGGTGGAGCACCGCGACGAGTACCGCGCCGCGACGATCAAGCGCGTCTGCGAGCGCACCGGTCTCAAGCCCGAAGAGATTGAAGAGGTCGCCGATTGGACACCGCTTGAATTCGAGAGCGAGCAGCGCTGCCACGACGGCTCCATCTTCGCCCTCGCGGCCAGCTTCTTCCAGAGCGCCTATTTCCGCCCAGGGAATCGCTCCAGCGATCTCCGCAACGCCTATTTCGCTGGCGGTGGCACCCAGCCAGGCGGCGGCATCCCACTGGTCATGCTCTCGGGCTACATCGCCAGCCGCCAGATCTTGCTCGATCTCGGCTACACCCTGCCCCCCAGCGAGGCGGGGCAGATCGCCTAGCGGAGTGGCGCGCCCGCAGCCCGCTCCGAATCCGCCACGCCGAGTCTCCCGAGCAAGGCCTCAAAGAGAACGAGTCCGGAGAGGAAGAGGATCGCTGGGCTCCACGAGGTGGCAATCGCCCAGCCGAACAGCGCCAGGCCCGCAATCACTCTGAACTTCCAGTCGAGGCTCGAGCTGCGCCCTCTCATGAAACGAGCAAGAACCTTTCGTACGAGCAGGCGATACAGCAGGCTTGATACAAGTGCAGCACCCAAGATCACCACGAGATTGAAGATCCCGAATCGAGTGCCGACCATCTCTACCGGTGACGAACCGAAGAACTCTCGCTGAATCTCTGGCAGCACGACCAGCGCATTCGCTCGATCTTCGAGGTCAAAGAACTCAATCTCTCCAATAGCAAGTGAGTATTTACTCTGGTTTGCAGGGCTAGAGATTGTGATGGTATAGACACCGGCGGGAGCCCGCGTGCGGTACTCCCCGCCATCCCAATAGGTGTTCTGCCCGAACGGTTCGTAGAAGGTCGCCCACTCGGCTCCGACGCCTCCGAGTGTGGCGAGCAGCTCTGTGCCCGCGTATATCTCAGCAGTCACGTCTTTCTTGGGGTTCCCATCTTCCGGTACGAGAATGCCCACGTACAGGTTGAACTCCACATCGGAATCAATGCGATAAGTATGGGGCACACCTGACAGCTTGCCGAAGTAGGCCTTGGAGATCTCTGGCTCAACGACCTCCGTCGCCTCGCTATCAATGAGAACCGGCTGATGACCTAGGGCTGAGCCAGCGCTGATCAACAGGAGGCCCACGAGCGTCAAGGCTGCGGCAAGCGTTCGAACCCTCATCGAGACCTCCTCTGCGGGCACAGAGGCCCGCTTACGAGCGAATCCTACACGGCAAGGAAGGAGGCCAGCCCCCGAAGGGACTGGCCTCCTCGCGCCCTCGAGGGCGAACGTTTAACTCAGACGGTGATGATGCCGAGCTTCACCAAGAAGTACACGACGAACGCAACGATGGAGACCCAGAAGAGGGGCTTCACGTCGCTCGCCTTCCCTGACGTCACCTTCAAGATGGCGTAGGTCAAGAAGCCCACACCGATTCCGTCGGTGATCGAGTACGAGAGCGGCATCACGATCAACGTTGCAAGCACTGGGAAGCCGTCCACGGCGTCCTTCCACTGCACATCGCGAATCGCCTCAAACATGAGGTAGCCGATGATCACGAGCGCTGGTGCCGTCGCCGCTGCAGGAACGATCCCTGCGATTGGCGAGAGCAGTACTGCGGCAAGGAAGAGGAGCCCCGTCACCACGCTGGTGAGACCGGTGCGACCACCCTCCTTGATGCCGGCGGCCGACTCGATGTACGTGGTGTTGGAGGAGACGCCGAGGGCGCCACCAGCCATTGCCCCGATTGAGTCAACAAGCAGCACGCGATTTGCGCCTGGGAGTTCACCCTTGTTGTTCAAGAGCCCGGCGCGTGCACCGAGGCCGACCATCGTGCCGGCCGTGTCAAAGAAGTCGCTCAACATGATGGAGAAGACGGCGAGGGCAATCGCGAGGAAGCCGACCCCGTTCGACCAGACGCTGAACATTGAGCCGAATGCCTGACCGATGCCAACAAAGTTGGATGCATCGAGTGGGCTGACGAAGCTGCTTGGAATCTTCGATACGCCAAGCGCGAGGGCGACGGCCGTGCCGACACCGATCGAGATCAGAATGCCGCCCGGTCGGCGGATCAGTGCGAGCGCGGTCAAAAGTCCGGCACCAAAGATTGCCAAGGTTGGCAAATCCGCCCGTGGAATCTCGGTGCCGCCGAAGCCGATACCTGAGAAGAGTCCGAGCGGCACGGTGCCCGCAAACGACTTCACGACAACATTGGCCTCAAAGAGACCGATCAAGAGCAGGAAGAGTCCGATGCCGACAGCAATCGCACGCTTCAGATTGAGTGGAATCGCCTCAAGGATCGCCTTACGGAATCCAGTGAGCATCAAGATCGTAATGAAGATGCCCTCCCAGACGATCACGGCCATCGCCTCGGACCAGGTGAGGCCAAGTCCAAGAATGAGCTGGAATGCGACGACCGCATTCAGTCCCATCCCTGCGGCAAGGGCGAACGGATAGTTCGACACCACGCCCATGAGGATGGTGAGTAGGCCGGCACCGAGCGCGGTTACGGCGAAGATCGCTTCCGCGCTTGGTGCGCCCGCAGCGCCGATCGCGCCGCCTGCGGCGCCCGCGCCGACATAGTTCGCGTTCACGAAGATGATGTACGCCATCACCAAGAACGTGGTGGCACCGGCGCGGACTTCCGTCCCGACCGTGGTCCCACGCTTCTTGAGTTGGAAGTACGAGGCAATCGTTGCCATGGTTTCCTCCCCTAGGCCGAATGGACGGTCGGCCGACCGGAACCCCACCTCCGGACAGCCTCCGCGCTGCCTGGAGCGGTCACCTGCGTGACCAG
>JBDLWN010000033.1:0-7423 GCA_039804225.1 Chloroflexota bacterium | reverse complement strand
GGAGAGCCATCGCGTCGGGTACACTCGCCGCTGAACTGCCGCGCCTTCGGGCTGCGGCTGGGGGGCCGGGGACCCCCCGACTTGGAGCCGGCGACGAGCCGGGCGCCGTGCCAGAGCGCGGCGCGATGCAGCCGCGGTACGCCGCGGCAGGCAGACTGCGAGGAGCTCAGCAGAAAAGGGCTGTAGCGTCGGAAGATAAGGAGTAATCCATGGCAGAGAAGAGCGAGTCCAAGAAGAGCGCAGCCGTTGAGCCAAAGGAGGAGGGGAAGCCCTCCACTGAGCGCAGTCGAGCCGTAGACGCGGCAATCCTCACCATCGAGAAGCAGTTCGGTCGCGGCGCGATCATGAAGCTTGGCTCCCGCGAGCGTCTCGCAATTGATTCCATCCCAACCGGCGCGATCTCACTCGACATCGCCCTCGGTGTTGGTGGCCTTCCAAAGGGCCGTATCAGCGAGATCTACGGGCCAGAATCGTCGGGTAAGACCACGATTGCCCAGCACATCATCGCTGAGGCCCAGCGCCGCGGTGGCGTGGCCGCCTTCATTGACGTTGAACATGCACTTGATTCGGCGTACGCCGCACAGACAGGCGTGAACGTGAACGAGCTCCTTGTAAGCCAGCCAGATACTGGCGAACAGGCTCTTGAAATCGCAGAGACGCTGATTCGTTCGGGCGGCGTTGACATCGTCGTTGTTGACTCGGTTGCGGCACTTGTGCCACGCGCCGAGATCGAGGGTGAGATGGGTGACTCGTTTGTCGGCATTCAAGCTCGACTCATGAGTCAGGCGCTCCGCAAGTTGACCGGTGCAGTAGCCCGATCAAACACGGTGCTCCTCTTCACCAACCAGCTGCGTGAGAAGATCGGCGTCATGTACGGCAGCCCAGAGACGACGCCGGGCGGCCGTGCGCTGAAGTTCTACGCTTCAGTGCGCCTCGATATTCGACGCATTGAAACCATTAAGAGCTCCACCGAGGCGGTGGGCTCTCGCGTGCGCGTGAAGGTGGTAAAGAACAAGGTGGCCGCACCGTTCCGCATTGCGGAGTTCGACATCATGTACGGCGAAGGGATCAGCATGGCTGGCGGCCTTCTTGATGTTGGTGTTGCTGCCGACGTGATCTCCAAGACTGGCGCCTGGTTCAACTATGGTGACGTGCGACTTGGCCAGGGCCGAGAGCAGTCAAAGGAGTTCCTCAAGGCGAACCCTGAAGTTGCGGCGGAGATTGACGCGAAACTGCGTGCCCTCTCCACAACCCTTGAGGTGCCAGTCACCGTCGCTCCCGAAGCGGAGTAACGGTTCGTCGTGGCGCGCCGCCGCGACCCTGAAGCGCAGAAAGCCCGCCGAGCAGCGGCAGAAGCTTCCGATGTATTGGAGGCGGCTGCACGCTCGCTCAGCGGCGCACCGCGCTCGCGCAAGAGCCTTGAGGAGCGCCTGATCAGCGCTGGTTACCCAGATGAGCATGTGCGCGCTGCGGTCACGCGCCTAGTTGAGATCGGTTTGGTAGACGACGAGCGGTTCGCTCAGGCACTACTCGATTCACGCGACCGATCTCGGCAACGTGGCGATCGTGCTCTCCTGCAAGAATTGAGGCGTCGCGGCATCGATGACGAGCTCGCACAACGGCTGCTGGCGCAGCGTGCAGCGGGGGAGTCACACAGCACCGAGCCGGTCTGGGGGGCGACCTTACGCGTTGTCGAAGAGCACGTGGAGGGAGCCGAGGAGCGCGCTGCACGGGCCGCCCTGGCAAAGTTGCGTCTACGCGGCGGAGACGCCCGCGCCGAGGTCCAGCGACTGGCGCAGGGGCTCGCCCGACGGGGCTTCCCGAGCGCCCTCTCCTGGCGCCTCGCCCGAGAGCGCGTTGAAACCGAAGCCCAGACCCCAGTGACCGAGGGGGACCCAGAGGGGGAGTAGCGCCACGCTCAGCCCCTCGGGCGTTTGACCGATTTGGCGAGTGGGCGTAGCCTCTCCTCCCCAGCCTTTGGCTGGTCTTGTGACTTATTTACCGCGAGCCAGGCCGCGGGGCCAGCCTGGCAGGAGAGAGTCATGCCTGATTTGAACGGGATCGTCCCCGTGTTGTTTGCACTATTCGGTGTCGTGTTCGGACTCGTACTGCGAAGCGTGATCGCCGCCGCCTCGATTCGCGCAGCAAACCGTAAGGCCGCGGCGATCCTTGAGGAGGCACGCCAGCAGCAGAGCGCCCTAGTCATCGGTGCTAAGGGCGAAATCTCGCGACTGCGAGCCGAAGCCGAACTTGCCCGGCAAGCCGACCGCGAGGCGGCTGCCGCGGAGGCAGAACGACTTCGCCTTCGTGAAGTAACCCTGGGTGAGCGGGAGAGCTTTTTTGCCGGTCGAGAGGTTGCCATCGCAGAGCGTGAGCGCACCCTCATTGATGAGTCGGTTGCCCTCGATGTGGCGCGCGCCAACATCAATACGCGCCTTGCAGAGGTTGCCGGTCTCGATCCCGAAGCTGCTCGAACCGAGGTGCTCTCGCGATTCACCGAAGAGGCTGAGCGTGAGGCAAAACGCCTCCAGGCAACCCTTGAACGGCGCGCGCAAGAAGACGCCGCCGACCGAGCCCGCGACATGATCTTGACGGCGATGCAGCGCGTCGCGGCGGACCATAGCGCCGAGCACTCCGTAACGCACGTGAAGCTCACCAGCGACGAGATGAAGGGTCGTCTCATTGGTCGTGAGGGGCGCAACATTCGCGCTCTTGAGGCGGCTACGGGCGTCGAGTTGCTCATCGATGAGACTCCACTCCAGGTGACACTCTCATCATTTGACCCAGTGCGTCGCCAGGTGGCGCGTGTCGCTCTTGAGCGTCTCATGCAGGACGGTCGCATCCACCCGATTCGCATTGAAGAGATCGTGGCCAAGGCCCAGAGTGAGGTTGATGCCGACTCGCTGAAGAATGGTGAAGCTGCCGCACTCAAGGTAGGGGTGACTGGTATTCCAACCGAGCTGCTGCGAATCCTCGGCCGACTGCAGTGGCGCACCTCATTCGGTCAGAACGTCTTGCTGCACTCTATCGAAACCGCACAGGTCGCAGGTGCTGTCGCCGGTGAACTCGGCATGGACATTCGCGCCGCAAAGGTTGGGGGGCTGCTCCACGACATTGGTAAGGCGCTCGACCATGAGATTGAGGGCACCCACGCGGCGATCGGCGCCGATCTGGCGCGTCGTCACGGCATGCCAGAGGGGATCGTCAACGCGATCGCTGCACACCATCAGGAGGTGGAGTGCACTGCTCGTGAGGCACCAATTGTGCAGGTTGCAGATGCGATCAGCGCCGCACGACCTGGCGCACGTGGCGACCAGGGTGAGGCCCATCTCCGTCGGCTTGAAGACTTACAACAGATCGCACTCGGATTTGAGGGCGTCGAGAAGGTTTACGCCGTGCAGGCCGGCCGTGAGGTACGCATCTTGGTTCGCCCTGATCAGGTCTCTGATGAACAGGCGCGCACGATCGCCCACGAGGTTGTCAAGCGCATTGAAGAGCAGCTTGCCTATCCGGGCCAGATCCGCGTGACGGTGATTCGCGAGACGCGGGCGGTTGATTACGCCCGATAGCATGACGATCCTGCCGATCCTGGCGATCGGTGGTCCGACCGCTGTAGGGAAAAGCGCCGCTGCACTCGCGCTTGCCGATGCCCTCGATGCTGCGAGGGTGAGCTCCATCTTCGTTTCGGCAGACTCACGCCAAGTATTTCGAGGCTTTGACATTGGGACAGACAAGATCAGTGCTGAGATCCGAGCAGTTCGCCCACATGCCTGCATCGATATCGCCGAGGCGAGCGACGCTTTCACCCTGTATGACTGGCTTGACGCCGCACGCGCTGCCATTGCCAACCACGCCCAGGCGAGCGGGGGAGCGGGGATTGCCATTGTGGTTGGCGGTACTGGCCTCTACCAGCGCGGCCTGCTTAAGGGATTCCTCTCCGGAGGTGCACGCCCGAGCAACCCCCTAATCCGTGAGCAGCTGGAGTTGCAGTTCTCGAATGTAGGTCGCGAACCGCTCGACAAAGAGCTGCGCGAGCGGAATCCAGCTGCGGCAGCTGCCGTTGCTACCGCAAGTGCACGACGCCTCATTCGAACGCTGGAAATCGTTCGTCTTGGAGGTGATCCGCTCGCCGAAGAGGAGAATCCGTGGGCCGCACCAACGGCATATGTGCAAATTGACGACAATAATTTTGAGCGACACCGTGCGGCAATTGCTGCACGTGTGCGTGCACAATTTGATGGTGGCTTAGTGCAGGAGACGGAGCAGCTTGTAGCGCGTCTCCCAGCCGAAACCCCAGCACTTTCGGGGATCGGATACCGCGAGGCGCAGGCGTATTTGGATCAGACAATGGACCGCGAGCGCGCCATCGGTACCGCGGCAACCCGAACATGGGCGTATGCCCGCCGACAGCGCACCTGGTACCGCGGTGAGGATCTGTCTGAAACGATCCCAACCGATGGGCGGTCTGCAGCAGAGGTTGCGCAGAGCCTCCTTCCGCACGCCTTGCGGATCGCGGTACGCTAGAGGGACAGTGACAAAGAGATCCGCACCGATTGACCTGAGGCCTGCGCCAGAGCGCGCCTTTCTGATCGCAGTAGACACCGGTAGTGACGTTGGTTGGCCGGCCGAGGATAGCCTCCAAGAGTTGGCCAGCTTGGCGCGCACCGCAGGTGCTGAAGTTGTTGGGGCCGAATGGCAGCAGCGTCGTCACCCCGATCCGGATACCTATATCGGTGCAGGCAAGGCACAAGAGTTGCTTGGCGCAAAGGTTGAAACGGGCTTCACGGTGCTGATCGCCGATGATGAACTTTCGCCAACCCAGCAGCGTGGCCTCGAAGAGGTCCTCGGGGTGAAGGTGATCGACCGCAGCCGACTGATTCTCGACATCTTTGCGCTGCACGCGCGCACGCGCGAAGGGCGACTCCAGGTCGAGCTTGCACAGTTGGAGTATCAGTTACCCCGCTTGACTAAGCTATGGACACACCTATCACGCACTGGCGGCGGTATCGGCACGCGCGGTCCAGGTGAGTCACAGCTTGAAACCGACCGCCGTCTCATTCGCGATCGTATCTCTGTGATGAAGGCGCGCGTCGATCAGGTCCGTCGTAGCCGTGAAACGGGAGCTAAGAGTCGCACCACACGTGGCGAGCCGACTGTTGCCATTGTGGGCTACACGAATGCTGGAAAATCAACCTTGCTCAACAGCCTTGTGGGAAGCAACGCGGTGCTCGCCGAAGACCGTCTCTTTGCCACCCTTGATCCGACCAGTCGTAGGGTTCGGCTACCGGGCGGACTGAACGCCATTGTCACGGACACCGTGGGATTCATTCATAAATTGCCACACCAGCTCGTTGACGCATTCCGCGCCACCCTTGAAGAGGTGGCGCGCGCCGATCTGCTGCTCGAGGTTGTCGACGCCTCAGACCATCACGCACTTGAGCACCGCGCCACGGTGCAGGCCGTCCTCGATGAGCTCGGTGCTGCTGAAAAGCCACGTGTCATTGCCGCAAACAAGATTGATGCAGCAGAGATGCATCCGCGCGAAATTGCCCCGGCAGCACTAGGGGTTTCGGCGGCGACGGGGCTTGGTCTTGGCCCGTTGCGTAGCGCCATCGAGGAGGTCCTGCAACGCCAAGGCACCCCTGTTGACCTCCGCCTGCCGTATACGGCAGTGGGGGAGGTTGAGGCAATTCGCGCCCGAGGCGGCATTCAGGTGGCCTACGACGAGGACGCTCTCCATGTCACAGGCTTTGCCACTCCAGAGATAGCCAGTGAATTGAAGCGCCTTAAGCGCAACGCCACAGCAAAGCTGTTCTAAGTCCGGTTCCTGGCTAGGCGTCAGCATCAGCGGGGAGTACCAACAGGGGGCGCCTCAATGCTGGGGTTCCTGCCTACGTGGTTCCGATAATGATAGTTATGTGACGAAGCAGGCTGGGCGCTGAGCACAGAACGTCGCTATCCTCCACCCATGCGGATTGAGTTCATCGCCCAGGCCGGAGTAAAAATCCACACCGCGCACGGCTCAATCTTGTGCGACCCCTGGTTCAACCCTGCGTATTACGCGGGCTGGTTCCCATACCCACGGAACGACAAGCTTGACCATGCCGCCTTGGGTGCCACTGATTACCTGTACATCAGCCACCTGCATCGAGACCACTTCGACCCTGAGTGGCTCAAGGCCTACTGCAACAAAGATGCGGTGGTCATCCTCCCCGCCTACCCGCTTCCGGAGCTGAAAGAGGCCCTCCAGGGGCTCGGATTCCATACGTTTATCGAGACGCAGTCGGGCGTCCCTGTGCGCCATGGTGGCCTCAGCATCGTTGTAGAGGCCCTCACAGCCCCCACGGACGGCCCAATTGGTGATTCCGCACTCCTCATCGACGACGGCGTAGAGCGCCTCCTGAACCTCAATGACAGCCGCCCCACAGACCCCGATCACCTTCTGGTGCAGGGTGCAATCGATATCTGCCTCCTGCAGTTCAGCGGTGCGATCTGGTACCCGATGGTCTATGAGATGCCGGCGAAGGCCGCTGAGGCGCTCGCCAAGAAGAAGCGCGCCGCACAGTTCACGCGTGCAGCCCGATACGTTGAGATCATTTCTCCCCGTGTGGTGATCCCCTCTGCGGGCCCCCCCTGCTTCCTCGATGACGAGCTCTTCCGCTGGAATGATGTCAACGACGCCGACGATTCAATCTTCCCCGACCAGCGCTTCATGGTTAAGCGACTGCTGGCTGAGGGTCAGGCGGCCGTTCTGATGCTCCCGGGGAGTGTCGGAGAGTTCAATGCTGACGGAATCTTCAACGTGCAGCATCTGCAGGGTGATCTGTCTGTGCAAGATGTCTTTGCGAATAAAGAGGTGTATTTGCGCAGATACGCAGCTGATATGGCTCCTGTCATTGCAGCCGAGAAAGCGTCCTGGGCTGGACCTCGTAGCAATTTGGTCCTTGAAATGAAGGCATGGCTTGAGCCGCTCATGGCGCTCGGGCCACGCATTTGTGATGGGATCGGCACCGCGATCAAGATTCAGACCGACGACGAGGCCATCCTCCTCGATTTCCCGGAGCGGTCGGTCCTCGCCGACGATGGCCGCGAGGTCGACTTCCGGTTCACGATCCCCCGCTACCTTTTGGACCACTTGGTACGCACGCGCACCGATGACTGGGTCAACAGCCTCTTCCTCTCGATGCGCTTCTCAGCGTGGCGCAAAGGCGCCTATAACGACTACGTCTACACCTGGTTCAAGTGCCTCTCGACGGCACGGATTCAATATGCAGAGGGCTTCTATGCCGAGAACGGCCCGACGGAGGGGACGTTCGATTTGACCGGCTGGCAGGTTCAGCGCCGCTGCCCGCATATGAAGGCCGACCTAACCCGCTTCGCAACCACGGATGGCGAAACGCTGACGTGCAGCATCCATGGTTGG